>JAFTTU010000011.1 GCA_017466635.1 Bacteroides sp. | reverse complement strand
TTATGAAGAAATATCGAAGCTTTATCCTACTGAAAATGAAACAGGGAAAATATTGAACCTCTGTTGGTACGCACACTCGCATACTGTATTGAGTAAACTTATTCCTACATTAAAGAACGACAGCATTACTTATCAATTAAAGACTCCTGACAACCACAATATCAGAATCAAGCTTCCATTTATGCCAGAAAAAGAATGGAAAGAATGGAATGACACCCAGAAAGACAAATCGAGAAGTAAAATACCAACGACGAATCTTTCATTTTCATTTATTGGTAAAGGAAAAGAAACAATGTATTTTCGGAGTACATCCATAATGGCTCGTGACAATATAGAGATTAGCAAAGAATGGGGAATGGATTATTATACAGACCTGAAATTTACGTATGAAAAGACATTTCATCGTCCGATGCCTTCCGACACCTTGCAAGCCATCTCCGAGCTTCCCTCGTTCAGCGGAGAGTTTGACAAGATGCTCCAACAAATGAAAAAGCATCATTCTACGAATCTGATTATAGATTTAAGAGGTAATGGTGGAGGATGGACACCTATCATTCGCCCTACCCTCTATCAGCTGTGGGGAGATGAATATCTGAAGAAGAATATGGGGGATAAACTTTATCGCATCATATCTCCATTATACATAAAGAAAAACGGAACGACTCTTTCGGAATACAACGCTCAAAACAATACTAATTATAGTTTTGGCGATTACGTTTTTTCTGAAAGTAAAGATAAGCCTCAAAATATTACAGAGAGTTATCGCAACAAGTTTGTCAAGAATAGCATAAGTTGTATAAAGGACAAATTAACAGAACAAAGTGGAAAACCCATATACACGCCAAAACACATTTATGTAGTAACCGATGCCAACACTTTTAGTGCCGCTTTCCATTATGCATTTTATCTTTGGAAAATGGGAGCAACTATTGTTGGAACTTCAAGCAGTCAGGCTCCTAACACTTATATGGAAACAACACCTTTTGTTCTTCCTAACACTAAGCTTAATGGCTCTATATCCAACTCTTTGCAATTGTACTTACCTATTGATGACCCTCGCGCAAACCAATTAAGACCTGACTGGGAATTGACATACGATGATTATAAAAGATATGGATTTGATGAACAAGCCGAGGTTTTATATCTTCTTGACAAGATAGAAAAATAATATTTTCCTCATACGGGAACGGCAGTATAAGCTTCACATTATCAGGTAATCTGAACTTCCTGATAATGTGAAGGTACTATCTTGTTTTTCTATTGAAACTCTAAAAACTCATCAAGTCGTTATAATTTGCACGTACAAGGCTTATTATTACGACTATTTTTGTAATTTTGCAGTTGAATCGAAATAACTCGTTCAACATAAACGAGAGCATTAAAATTGAAGAATGTTATGAAGAAATTGGTATTAATTCTTTCAGTTGTATTTTTACCCTTTGTTGGCAAATAATAAGCATATGAGCAATATACAGACATACGCCAAAGCGGTAAGGGTTATTAAGGAAGCGATATTGCGTAGTCAGTATCGTGCAGCATCTTCTGCTAATAAAGAGCAACTATCATTGTATTATGCTATAGGTTGCTATGTTTCTAAGAACTCTCGCGAGGGCTTTTGGGGCAAAGGTGCAATAGAAACAATCAGCCAGCAACTGCAAAAGGAATTGCCTGGACTTCGCGGATTCTCGGCAACAAACATAAAGAACATGCGTTCATTCTACGAAAAGTGGGCGCCCGTTATAAATCGCCAGCCAATGGCTGACGAAAATAAAACGCTAACTACGGTTAGCGATTCGGAACTTGACGAGCAAATGTTGCTTATGGAAATTCGCCAGCCGATGGCTGACGAATTTAATTGGGCGGACTTTGTTGCCATCGGTTTTAGCCATCATATTGAGATTATAACAAAAGCAAAATCATTAGAAGCCCGCCTGTTCTATATCCACGAATCAGCCACACGGTTTTGGAATAAGTACACTTTGCGAGATTATCTCAAAGCCGATTTGTACAACCATCGAGGAACGCTCCCCAATAATTTTACTACCACAATGCCAAGTACAAAGCAGGCATTAAAGGCTGTAAACGCTTTCAAGGATGAATACTTGTTGGATTTTATAAATATCGAAGAGCTTGATACGCAAGATGAAGATTTGAACGAGCGTGTACTCGAAAAGTCAATTGTGAATAATATCAAAAGGTTTATTCTCACCTTTGGGCAAGATTTTATCTTTGTTGGTAACCAATACAGAGTAGATGTTTCGGGAGAGGAATTGTTTGTTGATTTACTTTTCTTTAATCGAGAACTTAACTCGCTTGTTGCCGTTGAGTTGAAATCCGGCAAATTTCGCTCTTCTTACTTGGGACAATTAAGTACATATCTGTCGGCTCTTGATACATATGTAAAGAAACCGCACGAAAATCCAGCAATTGGCATCTTGCTGTGTCGTGATATGAATCAATCGTTTGTAGAGTTTGCTATCCGAGACTATGACAAGCCTATGGGTGTTGCGACTTATCGAGCTACGAAAGATATGCCAGAGCGATTACGCAATGCGCTACCCGATATTGAAGAATTGAAAAAATTACTATAATCCAATTGCAGACGAAAGCAAAGTTGGAAATATAAACTATATGTTGTGAATAACTTTATGCACGTGGTGATGAAATTTAAAGTCTTGTTCTTGTTTTTGTGTTACTGTATCCCTACATTGGGTAACGATTTTTATTGGAGAGTGGTAAAATCAGAAGTTTATAGAACTTATTACAATATTTTTATAAGCCAGTGGTTGAAAGAACAAACATCAGAAATTAAATTATTGGATGTTTCTGTTGATGAAAATACCGAACAGGCGAAATTGGTTATAAAAAATGCTTCGGGATTCGATGTCCGTTATGGCCTGTTGGATTTATATTTTTATCGTTTTTTGGGAAATTGCAAAAAGAAAAGATTGGCTAATGATAAAAGTTATATAAGCATCGAATACGAGATACAATCGGATGAGGAAGCTGTAATACCTATCGATTTGTCGATTATGGACTCAAAAGGGCTATTTTTAATAAGGCTGGTATTGACAGGAGTAAATGCTAGTTATTACGTAGATTTATATTTAGAACGAAACTATGACAAAATATGAATGTGATATAAATATCTTCTCAAAAGAATGAATGTATTTGTGTTAGCGTCCAAAAATGGCATATTGACAGGTACGACTAAACGGTAAGCATCAATTTTAGCGGAATGAAAATGGATACGGAACTCATTTCTGAATCCTGTATTCTACAATTACACAAAATTATGTATAGTGCCGATTTTAAAGTGAATTTAGAGGCCATGTCCGTAACAGACATCCCGAATCAATCCAAGGATAAAACCATCATAATGCCTACTCCCCGAACAGTCTTTACCTGTACGGAAGCATCATTCGCAAAGAGCTTGCGTAGCTTATTGACATAGACATCCAGACTGCGCAAAGCAAAATAATCGTCTTCTGTTTCCCAAATATGGCTAAGGATGATCTCTCGCCTTCATGAAAGAAGTCATGAAACAAGGAAACCATCAAGTGATAATATTAGGGCCAGAAAAGTAACTCTCTGAATCCACGCTGAAGGCAGAAACCATCCTGCCTTCAGCGTAACTCTTTACCCACCAACAAGTTTGAAAGCTGAAGGCTAAAAAGCGACAAACTAAGATGGATTATGATTTTGGGCAAAAGACAAAAAGACTTAAATCATAATTGTAATAACCGATATTTCTTCGGGGAATTTAAAGTATGATTTAAATATTTGCTATATTTGCAGGAAATTAAAGTTATAACTTAAATAATATGGCGAAAATACCGGGCAAAATCTATCAGAGAGACTCATACATCGGACGAATAAAACCTTTTATGCGTACCAATACCGTGAAGGTGATGATAGGACATCGTCGTGTGGGTAAGAGTTATATTCTGTATCAATTAATCAATTTGATTAGAGACGAAGAACGAGATGCGAACATCATCTATATTAATAAGGAAGACCTGGAATTTGAGTTCATAACGAATTATCGGGATTTGTATGATTATGTCAAGGAACGCATAAGTGACGAGCATCGGAATTATATCTTTGTGGATGAAATACAGGAAATAGCCGACTTCCGTCTGGCTATCCGTTCGCTTGCATTGGATGAAAACAATGACATCTACATTACGGGAAGTAACTCTGAAATGTTTTCGAGTGACTTAGCCAATGAGTTGGGAGGAAGATATGTAGAGTTTAAGATATTCAGCCTTTCCTATCTTGAATTCCTGCAATTTCATCAATTGCCGAATGATGATGACTCGTTGGAGAAATACCTACATTTCGGCGGATTGCCTTACTTGATAAATCTTCCGTTGGAAGAACATGTGGCGATGGAGTATATAAATAGCATATATTCAACTATCGTATTGCGTGATGTAGTGCAACGGAAAAATATTCGCAATACGGCTTTTTTGGAACAGCTCATCCGTTTCTTGGCTAACAATGTGGGAAGTCTGTTTTCATCCAAAAGCATCAGTGATTTTCTGAAAAGTCAAAATGTGAAGATAGCACCCGGACAAGTCTCAGAATATGCGGATGCGTTGGCGGAAGCCTTCATTGTTCACCGATTGGGACGATATGATATTGCCGGAAAGAAGTTCTTTGAACGTGGAGAGAAGTATTTCTTCGAAAATATGGGTATCCGTAATGCTATTTCGGGATACAAGCCACAAGACAAAGCCAAACGGCTGGAAAATGTGGTATGTAATCATTTGATGACTTGTGGATATGATGTGAAAGTGGGAGCATTGGCTACGGAAGAAATTGACTTTGTCTGTACTCGTAATGGTGAAACTCTTTACGTACAGGTGGCAATAGAGCTTTCCCGGCCTGAAACAATAGAACGTGAATTCGGTAATTTATTAAAAATAAAAGACAATTATCCAAAGATAGTCGTATCGGGAGAACGTTCTTTTGAAAATAGCTATGATGGAGTGGAACATGTATATATCCGTGATTTCCTTTCTTCGGAATTGAATAGGATGTTTGGCTAAGCCAGTTTATTCGCCGAATGCCCATACCCCCAAAAAAATATGAGAAATTTGCTCCGGTTAAAGTCATGAAGTATGAATCTGAAACAAGATAAGATTAGGCAAACAAAACGTATGGATTTAAATAAATACTACCAAGAGAAACAGGACAACGCACAGCACGAAAGCGAACGTACCAAAAAGAAGATTCTGCATATCAGTTTGCTGAGAGTCTTCATATTCATCGCCGGATTCATCGCCATTGGCTTCTGCTATGACCAAGGCGGAACGGTCATCGGCGGGATTCTTCTGGCTACACTTATCCCTTTTCTCTTGTTGGTGAAGGTACACAACCGTCTGTTCCATCAGAAGGATTGGAACGAGACAAGCATCCGCCATTACAAGGCGGAATTGGCATCGTTGGAGAACGACCACTCGGCTTTCGACGGAGGCAAGGAATGGATAGATGCCTCGCATCCTTTTAGCCTCGACCTTGATGTATTCGGTGAACGTTCGCTTTTCCAATTCCTGAACCGCACTTGTACTCCTTTCGGGAAGGAAACGCTCAGTCGCTGGTTGCGCCAACTTTTGGACAAGAAGGAAGAAATCGAGACTCGCCAACAAGCCATCAAGGAACTAAGCAAGTATACTGATTTCCGCGAAACCTTCCGTATCACGGGATGTCTTTATAAGAATGAAGAAACAGGAATGAAGGACTTGAAGGAATGGATAGAATCGCCTTTAGCCTTCTTGCCCCAAAAAAGCAACCAATGGATTTGTTGGGCGGTGCCTTGCATCAACCTTCTTTTGTTTGCCTTGGGGATGCTGGACATTCTTTCAATGAGTTGGTTTGGATTGGCGTTCTGTTCGTTCGTCATCGCCAGTTCCAAGCTTGTCCGACGAATCACACGTATCCAAGAGTCCTACAACAAGACACTAAAAATGCTCTCCACCTATGCCCGCCTCATCGAGTTGGCAGACAAACGACCGATGGGAAGTCCTCTCCTCGTCTCGCTGAAGAAGGAGTTTGAAAGCAACGGGAAGAAAGCTCCCGAAGTGCTAGCTGTGCTTTCTAAGGAGTTGGACCGTCTCGACCTCCGAAACAACCTTATCCTATATGCCATTCTGGAGGGAAGTATGTTCTGGCAACTCCGTCAGATGCTTCGCATCGAGCGTTGGAAGCAGGAACACGGCACACATCTATTGCAATGGTTGGAAGCATTGGGCAAGCTGGATGCACTTTGTGCGTTGGGCACCTTGACTTTCAATCATCCCGAATACACCTACCCTACCCTTGCTGATGAGCCATTCGTTTTCCGTGCCAAGAACATGGGACATCCGTTAATGCCTCGACAACAATGTGTAGTGAACGATGCGGACATCCCTCAACGCCCGTATTTCCTTATCATCACCGGAGCGAACATGGCAGGGAAAAGTACCTATCTACGAACCATCGGTTGTAATTATATCCTATCTTGCATCGGTGCTCCCGTCTGTTGCTCGTCGCTCGAAATTTATCCGGCACACTTGATGACCAGCTTGCGTACTAGTGATTCATTGGCAAACAATGAATCCTACTTCTTTGCCGAGTTGAAACGTCTCCAGCAAATCCTTGAGCGTTTGAAGAAGGGTGAGGAAATGTTCATCATCCTGGATGAAATACTGAAAGGAACCAACTCCATGGACAAGCAGAAAGGTTCGTTCTCGCTCGTCAAGCAATTGCTGAGATTAAAGGCCAATGGCATCATCGCCACCCACGACCTTCTACTCAGTGAACTGAAACAACATTTCCCCAACGAGATAAGCAATTATTGTTTTGAAGCCGACATTCAAAACGATGAACTGACCTTCTCCTACAAGCTTAGAGAAGGAGTCGCCCAGAATATGAATGCTTGTTTCTTGATGGGGAAGATGGGGATCAACATTGAGTAAGCATCTGCATTATTTCAGGCATGGATTACTCGGATTAACACTGTTTTATACGGATAAACATCCACTCAATCCGTGAAATCCGCGTAATCCGTGCCTAAAAAGAATAAAAAAGCAAGGCTATCTGCCAAATAATGCTTATTTTTGCATATTCAATTGAAAAAACATATCACTCATGAGTAACCAAAGATATATGCAACGCGGCGTATCGGCATCCAAGGAAGATGTGCATAACGCTATCAAGAACATCGACAAAGGTATTTTCCCACAGGCTTTCTGTAAGATTATTCCTGACATCTTGGGAGGAGACCCGGAGTATTGTAACATCATGCATGCCGATGGCGCAGGCACCAAATCATCACTCGCTTACCTTTATTGGAAAGAAACTGGTGATCTGAGCGTATGGAAAGGCATCGCACAGGATGCACTCATCATGAACATCGACGACTTGCTTTGTGTAGGTGCGGTGGACAACATCCTCGTTTCTTCCACTATCGGACGTAACAAGCTTCTCGTGCCGGGTGAAGTGATTTCAGCTATCATCAACGGTACCGACGAACTCTTGGCCGAACTCCGTGAAATGGGTGTAGGCGTTTATGCTACCGGTGGCGAAACGGCTGACGTGGGCGACTTGGTTCGTACCATCATTGTCGATTCAACCGTGACTTGCCGCATGAAGCGTAGCGATGTCATCAACAATGCCAATATCCGTCCGGGTGACGTGATTGTAGGTTTGGCTTCTTATGGACAAGCTACTTACGAAAAGGAATACAACGGAGGTATGGGTAGCAACGGTTTGACCAGTGCCCGTCACGATGTGTTCTCTAAGTACTTGGCAGAGAAATATCCGGAAAGCTACGATGCCGGTGTACCTGAAGACTTGGTATATAGCGGTGGGTTGAAGTTGACCGATGCCGTAGAAGGCTCTCCGATTGATGCCGGTAAGTTGGTGCTCTCTCCTACTCGTACTTATGCACCGGTAGTGAAGAAATTGCTCGATGCCCTCCGTCCGGAAATCCACGGCATGGTGCATTGCTCGGGTGGCGCACAAACCAAGGTGCTTCACTTTGTAGGCGACAACTGTCGTGTCATCAAGGACAATCTCTTCCCGGTTCCTCCTTTGTTCAAGACCATCCACGAACAGAGCCAAACCGATTGGGCAGAAATGTACAAGGTATTCAACATGGGGCATCGGCTGGAAGTCTATCTGTCGCCTGAACATGCAGAAGAAGTCATCGCTATCTCTAAGAGCTTTGGCATCGATGCGCAAGTAGTGGGACGCATCGAAGAAAGCGATGGCAAGAAGGAATTGATTATCCGTTCGGAATTTGGTGAATTTACTTATTAATAGAGATGTACGTATTAGGTTTAGCAGCATGCTTTTTGATTGGCATCTTCGTTTGGCGACAATATAATGACGCTTTAAAAAGACGCAAGAAGAAAAACAAAAAGAACAAGAAGAAATAAATGAAAAAGAAAATCATTGTTAGCATAGCGGCCGCCATTGGGATGTCCTGTCTATTGGGTATGTTGAACTTCCTATTAGACACTTGGGAATCAAACGGATGGTACCGAAGAATCATCAGTTTTTTGGCACTTTTAGGGTGGGCATACATCACCTATAATATGATAACATTGAAATATAAATGGTTAAGAAAATTAGCTGAATAAATGGCTGATAACAACAACATATTAGAAAAGCTCGAAGGATTGGTAGCAAGGTTCGAAGAAGTATCAACCTTAATTACCGACCCGAACGTGATTGCCGACCAGAAACGCTACGTGAAGCTCACTAAGGAATACAAGGATTTGAGCGACATCATGAAGGCTCGCAAGGAATACATCCAGTGCATCGAGGGTTTGGAAGAAGCTAAACTGATGATGGGTGAAAGCGACCCTGAGATGAAGGAAATGGCACGTGAGGAAGCAGCTGCTTGCGAAGCACGCATCCCGGTATTGGAAGAAGAAATCAAGCT
>JAFTTU010000082.1 GCA_017466635.1 Bacteroides sp. | reverse complement strand
GCCCTCTATAAGGCAAGCTTGGTAGAAGGGGAAACCTTTGCCGATTTGACGGGAGGTTTCGGTATCGATTGCTCGTTTCTTTCCCGGAGGTTCAAGAAAGCCGATTATGTGGAACGCCAAGCCGACCTTTGCGAATTGGCTAGTCATAACTTTCCGTTGCTGGGTTTACCAATTGAGGTGCACAACGAGGATGGGGTAGAGTATTTGAAGCGGATGGATCCGGTGGATTGCCTTTTCCTTGACCCAGCCCGTCGGGATGATCATGGAGGGAAGACGGTAGCTATTTCCGATTGTGAACCGGATGTTTCGATGTTGGAAGATTTATTGGTGGAAAAAGCCAAGACGGTGATGGTCAAGCTCTCGCCGATGCTCGACCTTTCCTTGGCATTGAAGACCTTGAAGAATGTTCGGGAAGTCCATGTCGTGTCGGTGAACAATGAATGTAAGGAATTGCTGCTCATTCTTCAAAAACAATCGATTTCATCGGAGGTTTTCATTCATTGTGAACATATCGTGAATGATTTGCATCAACATTTCGTTTTTACTCAAGAGCAGGAACGCATTTCGGATTGCCCATTGACATCGCAAGTCGAGGCCTATCTTTATGAACCCAATGCTTCCATTTTGAAGGCCGGTGCCTATCGTTCGCTTACTCAATCTTATGAGGTAAAGAAGCTTCATTCAAGCAGCCATTTGTACGTTTCGTCCCATTTCATCGAGGATTTTCCCGGTCGTCGCTTCCAAGTAGAAGCGGTAAGTGGTTTCGGAAAGAAGGAATTGAAAACATTCCTACAAGGTCTGGAAAAAGCGAACATTACCATTCGCAACTTCCCTTCGTCCGTGGCCGAACTCCGCAAGCGCTTGAAGCTGAAAGAAGGGGGAGAAGATTACATCTTTGCCACTACTTTGGCTGATGAAAGCAAGATTCTAATAAGATGTAAAAAAGTACCTTCAGTTCTTCAGGAACTTCAGGGTCGTTGATTCTCAGAGGGTTGGAATGAACTTCCCGGCTGAAGAATAACTAGCTCTCCATATTCCGATATATTTTGTATTTTCTACTGGCATTTTAGTTCGAGAGCAGAGGAATTCTTGCGAAGATGCCGAATTATTCTTTAATCATCAGCGTGGTTTCGCCGATTAACGGTGCTGAACGGTGAAATATCATCGTGGTTTCGCCATTCAACGTTGATGAATGAAGAATATATCGACATCTTTAAACTTATCAGAGTAGGTGCTTGCCCTTTTCATCATAGAATCAGGTGATTTTGTTCATATGAACTTGCGGCACTCCAACTGCTTGATAACCAGTTGGAATGCCGCAAGTGACGAAGTGAAGGTCACTCCATTTCAAACCTCATTGAACAACAACTTATACCCAATCCCCCGCACATTCACAATCCTTATCCGCTCGTCTTTCGCCAACTTATGGCGGAGTTTGGTGATGAACACATGCAGGCTTCGGGAATTGAAGAAGCTGTCGTCGCCCCAAAGTTCGAGAAGGATGCTTTGGGTACTGACCACTTCATTCCGATGCTCGCACAGTCGGCGGAGGATTTCCGATTCACGATGCGAAAGTTCTTGTGAGATGCCGGCATAGGTGAGTTGTTGGCTCACGGCATGGAAAAGGTAGTTGCCGAGTTCGAAAATGTGGGTTTGCTCTTTTTGTATGAAAGCCTTGTGGAGCAGAGCCTTGATGCGGATAATCAGCTCCTGCATACTGAAAGGTTTCTTCAAGTAATCGTTGGCACCAAGTTCGAAGCCTTCCACCACATCATTGATGCCCGAACGTGCGGTGAGGAAAAGGACAGGGGTAGTGCGGTCGGTTTGTCGGATGCGACGCACCATCTCGAAGCCGTCCATGCGGGGCATCATCACATCCGCTACTACTACTTCGGGACGTTCGGCAAAGAACATCCGCAAGCCTTCTTCGCCATGGAATGCCGTACTGATGCGGAAACCTTGTTCTTCCAAGGTATCCTTGATAATCATCGAGAGCGTCCGCTCGTCTTCCACCAAGAGTACGTGTATCTTTTCCATCATTTCATGGGTATTTCGAGAGTGAATGTACTTCCTTTGCCCGGCGAACTCTCTACACGAATGCTTCCTCCGTGGAGTTCTGCCATCATCTTGACGTAATAAAGTCCCAAACCATAGCCTTTCACATCGTGACGGTAGCCGGTAGGTACTCTATAAAACTTATTGAACAAAAATGGTTGTTTGTCGAGGGGGATGCCGATACCCTTGTCAATCACCGAAATTTGACATGCCTTTCCTTGAATTTGACATTTGATGCAAATATTCGCCTTTTCATCGGAGTACTTTTCGGCGTTGTCTGACAGGTTACTTATCATATTTGACAAATGGGTGCGGTCGGCACGTATATAAATATCTTCTTCCATTTGTAAACGGATGCTTACAGGTTTCTCTGATTTCAAGAGTTGTCTGCTGATGATGTTCTCCACCATCGGTCGAAGTTCAATGGTTTCGTAGTTGAGCCGGAAGTCTTTCTTTTCCTTTCGGCTCATGGTGAGGATTTGCTCCACCAATCCACCGAGTTGCTTCAATTGTTCCTGTACGATAAGGTGGTATTCCTTTCGTTTCTCGGGTGTGTCGGTAGGGAAATTGAGTAGGGAATCATTGGCGGCGTATGCCACGGCGATGGGAGTCTTCAGTTCGTGGGTGATGTTGTGCGTGAAATCCTCTTTCAGTTCCTCCACCGTCTTTTGTCGGAGGATGATGCGGAGAAGATACCAGAAGGAGATGCCCAAGATGAAAACGATGACGAGCGAAGTCCCGAGGATGCCTTGCATTTGATGAAGCACTACCCGATTGGTCGGCTCTACCCAAAGACGATAGGCCATCTTATTATAAAGGTCGTAGTTATAGTAGAAACATTCGGCTTCTTGCGATGGGATGTAAGTCGAAGGATTGCTGATGGCTTGTACGACGGTGGAGTCTGCACGAAGGTTCACCATCTCGATGCGATGAGGCAGATAGACAATTCCCCGCATAGCTAACGTATGTGTGAAGAGGCTATCGTATAAAGAAAGGTTTACTTCGGTAAAGAGGTCTAGTTGGCTATGAATTCCTCGTTGGAAGTATTTGGTGAGCAGTTCGATGCTTCCGTTCTTATCGACGGTGGCGGTGGTGGGTTCATCCACCGTAATCAGTGAATAACCTTGCTTTCCAGCGATGGTGGTCGTGGTTTTGACGGTATCTTTCAGGTCACTGGCCACTTCTATTTGTCCATGCTGGTTGCCGTATGTACGGAGTGAGTCACAACGTGCCATCAGTTCGTTGTAGTCGGTCAACTGGAGAGTTTCCACTAAAGTGTTGTCCATATCCTTCTTCATACTCTGATAGAGACCTACCAACCAATAGGCTTGGTAAGCGAAGACACCTATCAGCGAGGAGATGATGAGGATGGCAATGGCACGAAACGGGATTTTCATCAGGTTTTTCTTTTTAGATTCTTCACGAAGATACGTAGAAATCCGATAGCTCCTCACTTTTGATAACACTAAATAAGACTTTGTAAGCGGATGGTAACACGGAGGGGTTGATTTTATGGCTTTCTTTGCGACAAAAAATAAACAAAACGATGAAAAGAATGATTATTATCGCACTCAGCCTCGTCACGCTGAGCATCCACGCTCAAGAAGACGTGAACATTCTTTATGTGGATAGTCTTTTCGGTCAGCTCCCCGAAGTGATGGTGAAAGGAGAACGCCCCGTGGTGAAAGCCCAACAGGGCAAGTTGGTTTATGACATGCCCCGCCTCTTGGAGCAACTGCCCGTGAGCAATGCTTACGAGGCGCTGAAGGAATTGCCCGGTGTCATCGAGCAGGAGGGTGATTTGTCATTAGGTGGAAGAGGGGTGTCGGTCATCATCAACGGGAAGGTGAGTACCATGAGTAAGGAACAACTGAAGACCTTGCTCGAAAGCACGCCCGTCGGACGGTTGGAGAAAGCGGAAGTGATGGTTGCTGCCCCTGCTCGTTATGGCATCCGTGGAGCGATGATTAATGTGGTGTTGAAAGAAACTCTCGGACAGAAACCGATGTGGTCGGGCGAAGTGCAAGGTACTTTTCAAAAAGACCGCCACGAATCAGGAAAAGGGCAAGGCGTTTTACTCTATACGTCGAAGCGTTTTGCCTTGGATGCGATGGTAGGTTATAGCGATACTCGAAGTAGCAGCAATTTTGAGAAGACTTCGTGGCACAGGGTGGGAGACCAACTTCACGAACTGATTCTTGACACGAAGGGAGGAGGCCGTGGCAAGCGATGGGACTATCGGTTGGGGATGGACTTCGACTTGGGGAAGAAACATCGTTTGGGCGTGGTATATAATGGGAATCATCGGAATGGCTATGACCATACGACGATGCAAGGCACCGCCACGAGCGACCGACTCACTGAGGGCACTCGCAAGCTTCATAATGTACAGGCCGATTATCAGTCATCTTTCGGGTTCTCTGCTGGAGTGGACTTTCTATTCTTTACCAGTCCCACGGAGGAAGAGATTCATTCGACACTTCAAGGCGAGGAAGCAAGGTATGACAACCGGAGTAACCAGCGCATCAACCGATGGCTGTTCTATGCCTATCAGGAACATGCCTTGAAGAATGGCACCAACTTGAACTATGGTATCCGATACGCCACCACACACGACAATAGCTATCAGATGTATCTTGACCCGACCACCGGTGAGATTATCCCTGACCGCTCCGCCAAGGACTTGCGGAAGGAATATACCTTGAATCTCTATGCCGGTGCATCGCATAGTTTCAGCAAGCGGTTGTCGGGCGAGGTATCGATGGCGACAGAGCTTTATGATGCCCGAGGCCGGCATAGTTGGCAGCTCTATCCCACGATGAACCTCACTTATCAGCCAGCCGACGGACATACCTTGCAACTCTCCTTCACGAGCGATTGCATTTATCCCGACTATTGGCAGATGCAGGCTTTGGTGCAATATGTGGATAGCTATACCGAGGTACACGGCAATCCGTCGCTGAAGCCTTTCTCCAACTACACGTTTCATCTCAACTATTTATGGAAGAACAAGTATATGATAGGCTTCCAATATCAGGACAATCCCGATAGCTTCTTCCAACTTCCGTATCAGGAGCCTGACCGATTGGCGGAGATGAATCAGTTTGTGAACTTCGACTTCCGCCGGTCGTGGATGCTTCAATTGATGGCTTCGTATCGGGTGGGGAAGTGGTGGAACGGACGTGTCTTTGCCTTTGGCGTTCTCTCCCACGACCGATTGGATGATTTTCACGGCATCGGTTTCAATCGTCGGAAGCTTTCGGCGGTGCTCACCTCTAACAACACCTTCATTCTATCTCGTAAGCCGAACCTTGTGGCCAATCTTTCGGGCAGGTATCAGTCAGCAGGCATCCAAGGTATCTATGACATTCGTCCGATGGGTAGTGTGGATGCCTCGGTGCAATGGACTTCTGCCAATCAGAAAGCGAAGTTGATATTGAAAGGTGTTGACCTCTTCCGCACGTCAATTCCTCATACGGAAATAGATTGGGAAGGACAACGGATGGAGCGACGTTTGGATTTTGAGAACCGGAATGTCTCGCTTACCTTTATTTATAAGTTCGGTGGATATAAGGAGAAGAAGCGCGAGGCGGTGGATACTTCGCGAATGGGGAGATAAAGAAAAAGAGGGTGTGTCGTAATGTATTTTAGGCACGGATTACACGGATTGCACGGATAAATTTAATGGATACATACACTAAAAACCGTGTAAATCCGTGTAATCCGTGCCTGAAAAAAGTGGATGCGTATTTTGACACATCCACTTTCTGTTTATGCCATCTTCGCTTTGAAAGCCAAGGCATACATACGCATCTGCTTCACCATAGCGAGCAGCCCGTTACTACGGGTAGGCGAGAGGTGGTCCTTCAATCCGATGGCTTCGATGAAATAGAGCTCGTTTTCCAAGATTTCATCGGGAGTATGACCGGATACCACCTTTATCAAGAGGGCGATGATACCTTTCACGATAAGGGCATCACTTTCGGCTTGAAACTCGACCTTGCCGTCTACCAAGTCGGCTTGCAACCACACACGGCTTTGGCATCCGTCGATGAGGTTTTGGTCGTTCTTGTATTCGGGGGCAAGCGGTTCCTGTTCATTGCCGAGGTCTATCAATAGTTGGTACTTGTCCATCCAATCGTCGAAGTCGCTGAATTCTTCAATCACTTCGTCTTGTAGTTCCTTGATTGTTTTCATATCTGAGTGTTTTTATTTTTCGTTATAAATCACATCCATGACCGTTTGGCCTACGGCTTTCAATGTATTGCGGTCGATGTTGCTGATGTTGTCATTCACGGTATGCCAAGTAGGGCCGAAAGAAGAGTTTTCATACACTGGGTCATAGTTGATGATATCCACACACGGGATTCGGGCCAGTTGGTTTACATACACGTGGTCGTCGGTCACTTCGCTACCTTCCTGCTTTACGAAATAGCTTCCGTAGCCCAATTCGTGTGCCTTTTCCCAAATCTTCTTCACTTCCTTGCGGGCGGTACGGTAGGAATAAGGTTCGTAATAGAAGGTACCTCCCTTGCCTCCTACCATATCAAGCAGGATGCCATAGCGGGCAAAGTAACCTTGCACATGAGGTGTGCGTCCCCAATATTGAGAACCTAGGCACCAGTCGTGTGCTTTGTGGCTTCCACGATGCCAAGCCGGTGTACCATAGTCTTCGGCATCGAAGAAGATGATGTCGATACCCACCGTTGGAGCTTCCTTCTGAATCTGACGGGCGATTTCGAGCAAGACGCCTACACCGCTGGCTCCGTCATTGGCACCATCGATGGGTTTCTTGTGGTTCTTTTCGTCGGCATCATAGTCGGCATACGGGCGGCTGTCCCAATGGGCGCAGAGCATTACACGTTTCTTGTTGTCTGGATTGAAAGCACCGATGATGTTACGGGCTTTCAGGATGGTGCCGTCCCATGCTTCGAGGTCGGCATATTGGTTGTATACCTTAGCACCGTATTTCTCTAACTGCTTGGCAAGGTATTCTCCGCAATCACGATGTGCTTGTGTGTTCGGCACACGAGGACCGAAATCGGTCTGTGCCTTTACATAAGTATATGCACTATCGGCATCGAAGGCCGGTGCCTTGATGACCACTTTCTTTTCGGTTGCTTCTGTATCGTCTGATTTCTTGCTGCTTCCACAAGCAACTACACCGGTAAAGGCCAGCAACAAGATGGGGGCGATGAATAGGTTCTTTATTCTCATAAGCTTTGTTTTAGTGGATGCAAAGGTAATCAAACTTTTTGTACTTCCTCCATTACACGCAGGAAGTTTCCTCCCCAAATGCGACGGATATCTTCTTCGCTATACCTTTCTTTCAATAAACAACGGGTGAAGTTGATGAGTTCGGAAGCCGAGGCACAACCGATGATACCTCCATCACCATCGAAGTCCGTACCGATACCCACGTGTTCGATACCCATGACATCTACCATGTGATTGAGGTGAGCGATGGCGTCTTGAATAGTAGCTTGGCCTTCTTCCTTCAAAAAACCGTTGTACAAAGTCACTTGGGCTACACCTCCCTTGGCGGCCAAGGCACGAAGCTGGTCATCTGTCAGGTTGCGAGGATGGTTGCAAAGGGCACGGGACGAAGAATGTGAAGCTACAATAGGTTTGGTGCTGATGTCGAGTGCATCGTAGAAAGTCTGGTCTCCGGCGTGAGAGATGTCCACCATCATTCCCACACGGTTCATTTCGTGGATTACTTCTTCGCCGAAGGCATTCACACCCAAACTTTCGTCGTTGAATCGGCAAGAGCCGCAAAGCTGGTTGTTCCCGTTGTGGCAAAGGGTCATATATACTACACCCCGACGACGGAAACGTTCTACGTTCCGGATGTCCCTTCCGATGGCATAACCATTCTCAATGCCTAGCATAATGGCTTTCTTTCCTTTGGCTTTCAGGCGGTAAAGGTCTGAAGGTGTGTAGGCTATATTGACATACGATGAACTCTTCGCCACCATCGCTTCGATTTCTCCCAAGATGCGGTCGGCCTTGGCGGTTGCGGCTAGCAAGTCTTCATCGGTCAATCCTTGTTGTTCCAGATAGGCGACCATGATGGTGGCATCCAAGTGTCCTTCCGTCATCTTGTGTAGGTCGACCAATATCTTCGGGTCACGGGAAGCGAAGTTGATATGTTGGTCGAAGAACATCGGCGTATCGCAATGCGAGTCGAGAGTCAGGATACGGTTGTGAAGGCTTTTGGCTTCTTTGAACAAAGCTGCTTCTTGAATGAAGTCTGCAATGTCCGAAGTCTCCTTTCCGATAATGAGTGTCGGCATTTGACGGTTGGCTGCTAGTTGAGAAAGCAATGGCTCCGGTTCGTGAACCAAAAGGATACCATCCAAGGTATTCAACAGATTGACAAGCATGTCGGCATTGTCATACGAAGGAAGAATCAAAGGTACTCCTCCTGCTTTTTGTATGGTCTCGGCATTACTCGAATCGGAAAGAATCCCGATGAGCGGCATGGATTGATAACCTGGAAATGTCTGATGAATATGGAGTGTAGAATTTGTATTCATAATGAATGATGTTGTTAAAAACAGATACGGAAACGGGTTATGCCGTCCGGATAAGTGCGTAAAGAAAAAGTACAATGATGCTTCATCAATACTTCACGGATGAAGATAAGGCCGATACCTTGTCCATTCGGCTTGGTGGAGAAGAACGGGCTGAACAACTTTGCTTCCACATCCTTGCTGATGCCTTGTCCGGTATCTCCGATTTCCAACATCGATGGAGAGGCAGAAGTGCGGATGATGATTTCCCCGGCTTCGCCGATGCTTTCGGCGGAGTTCTTGATGATATTGATGATGACTTGTTCGAAGAGGGAAGTGTCGATGTTGACAACCGGATTCTCCTCGCATAATTCCAGGCGAAGGCTGATGTTCCGGTTCTGGCAGACATTTTCCATAAACCGCTTGCAAGCGATGACACGGTCGTTCAAGCATACCTCTTCCGTTTGTGGCTCGGGAATCTTCACCACATCGGCAAAGTTGGTAATGAATCGGCTCATGCTATAGCTTCGTTCGATGCAGACTTTCATCACTTCACGCAAGTCTTCGGTATCTTCCATGGTTTGCAAGGCATTGTCTACCGTATCGAGGGTAGAGGTGATACCGGCCACGGAGTTGTTCACTTCGTGGGCAATCATGCGGATGACTTTTTCGTAAGCTTTCTTTTCTGCCTTCATGACTTCGGAAGTCAGGCTTTCAATCAAGTAGAACGGATGAGCGAAACCACGGTCCACGAATGATAAACGGGAGCAACGGTAGATACGGGAGTCGCTCAAGCGAACGGTGGTTGTGGTGTCCTTGGGCATCCGGTCCAGCTCTTCGGCCAAAGTGCCGGTCAGTTCGTCCATGGTTTTGTTCAGGACATCATCTTCGGCTCCTGCATCGAGAAACTTCAGGGCTGCTTTGTTGACCATGGAAATCTGTTCGTCGAGGGTGAGGATGATGACTCCCATGGGAGATACACTGATGAGCAAATCGAGGAAATGGTTCTGTTCGCGAAGGCGGAGACGTTCTTCCTTCAGTTGGTTCATCATGCGGTTGAAGATGGACACGATGCGGTCGGCTTCCCGTTGTCCGACAGGTGATAACCGACTACTGAAGTCCTGTGCCTGAAGCAAGTCCATACCACCGGCAATGGAGTTCAAGGGCTTGATGACTTTTTTATAGAAATAGACCAGATAGACGAGGCTGAAGGTGATGATGCCTTCTATCAGGTAAAACCTCCATCCGTTTTCTTGTGTAGCGATGAACAGCAGTATAATCCATACCACCATCAGCAGAAATGCCAAAAGAAAGAAAAAGGATTTCAGTTTCATGTTCGTATGTTTAAATGGTGATGTTGTACTTTTCCAGACGACGGTACAAGGCCGGTCGGCTTACTCCCAATGCCGATGCCACTTGTGACATGTTGTTGCCGTATTGCTCCATGGCTTGGAGGATGCGTTGGCGTTCCATTTCTTCCAAGGTCAGTCCTTCCATGTTCTGGAGGGTTGTCGATTCAGACGATTGGTGGTTCTGTGCCTTGAAATCTTCGACATCCAAGGTGTCCTTGCCGGAAACCAACAAGGTGCGTTCTACCAAGTTCTTCAACTCTCGGATATTGCCAGGGTAGGGCAATCCTTTCAGATAGTCCATGGCTTCCGGGGTAAAGTCTACCTTCTGAAGTCCGTTCTGCTTGCATTGCAGGTCGGCGAAGTGGCGGACCAACAATGGAATGTCGTCCCTGCGTTCACGGAGAGCCGGCAAGTGTACGGTAATCAAGTTGATGCGATAGAACAAGTCTTCGCGGAAGGTATGGTCCTGTACCATTTGTCGAAGGTCGGCATTGGTGGCACTGACTACTCGGATATCGACCTTTCGGGGACGGCTGTCGCCCAGCACTTCGAACGTCTGTTCTTGCAATACCCGGAGCAACTTCACTTGGCAACTCAAGTCCAAGTCGCCGATTTCATCCAGGAAGATGGTTCCCTTGTCGGCCAGCTCAAAGCGCCCGATTCGGTCGGACGAGGCATCGGTAAATGCACCTTTCTTGTGTCCGAACATTTCGCTCTCGAACAAGGATTGCGAGATACCGCCCAAATTCACCTTTACGAACGGTTTCTTGCCTCGGGGACTGTTCTTGTGTACCGCTTCGGCTATCAGTTCCTTGCCCGTTCCGCTTTCTCCAGTAATCAGTACGGAGGCATTGGTACGGCAGATGCGTTTGATGGTAGCCAATACATCCATCAGTGCCTTGCTTTTGCCGATGATGTGGCTTCGGTCGAATTCGGCTTCTTCCTTTTTCTCTTCCTCTTGGGCGATGGCTTTCTGCTTGTTGTTCAGTTCGAGGGCGGTTTCAATGCGTAGCATCAAGGCGGCATTGTTCCATGGCTTGGTGATGAAGTCGAAGGCGCCTGCCTGCATTCCTTTGACAGCCAGGTCGATGCTTCCCCAAGCGGTCATGAGGATGACGGGCGATTCCGGACGGAAGATTTTCACTTGCTTCAGGAGGGTGATGCCTTCGTCGCCACTGGTGGTGAGCGAGAAGTTCATGTCCATCAGAATCAGTTCGGGAGATACGGCACGGACTACCGCCATTGCTTCTTTGGGAGAAGCCACGGCTTGAACATCGTACTTGGCACGCTTCAGCAGGAAGCTGAGGGAGGTACGGATAGCGCTATCGTCGTCAATTACTAGTATCATAGTTGCAAAGATAAAAGTTTTTTTTATAAATCACAAATGAATCTCCCCCTTGTGAAGGGGGGTGGGGGATGTTCCGCCCGAATGGATAAATGGCGGAAGCATATCCTATGGAACATCCCCCTAGCCCCCTTCACAAGGGGGAGAACCTAAAAATCATTGTTTCACAATCTTCTCAAAATCCGCATCAATGTTGGTATTCTTTTCGAAATCCCAAAGAGTGAGGCTTCTCAACTGATAATAATAGTACCAATAATAGAACAACTCACTGATGTGCTTCTGTCGGGCTTCGTCCTTGCTCACTTGGGCATCGTTCAAGTCGAGGGTGCTGATACGACCAATCATGAAGGTCTCTACATTGGTCTTGTATCGGCGTTGGGCGATTTGGTCGGCCTCATCGGCAATGTCGAGTTGGGCACGTTGATTGTTGAATTGCTCCACCAGGATGAAAAGGTTCTGGTTGAAGTCCATGGTCTCTTTCTGGAGGCGGCTCTGTACCACTTCCCGGTTGCTCTTGGCTACCTTCACTTGACCACGGCGTTTGCCCCAGTCGAGCAATGGGATGCGGAAGCCTACTTCCACTATCTGATTGTCCTTCAATGGGTCGTAGGCACCACGGAAAGTCTGGTCGGTACCGGTGAAACCCACTTGAGCGAAGAGACTGATTTGACGGAGGTTGCCTTTTGCCTTGGCCACTTCATAGTCGGCTTCCAACTGACGGCGACGGATGTTGTGGGCAAAAGCATTGTTGGCCAGTGCCTTGTCCAGGGCATCTTGATAGTTCACCAACATCGAAGGGAGGGTATCCGGAAGGATAGGTTCCAGTTCTTCATTCTCTCCCAAGGCCAGGAAAGAGCGGAGTTGGAACATGTTGCTCTTCAAGGAACTTTCGTAGTCGGTCAAAGTCGACTGGGCATTGAGCACATTCAGCTTCAGTTGCAGGACATCGTTCTCGCTGATTTGTCCCATCTTTCGCTTGGCCTTCGCCACTTCGTACAGCTTCTCGGCATTTTCCAGGTTCTGCTTGGCGATGCCTACATTCTCTTTGGCCAACAAAAGGTTGAAGAAATAGTTGATGGTGGTCATGGTCACTTCTTCGGTCTCGCTCAGGAAGTTGGCCTTGGCTTCTGCATAGCGCACCGGCTCGATGCGGCGGTTCCACTTGAAGGTGTTCACCCCGAAGATGGGTTGGTTCAAGGTCAAGGCGATAGGTACGGACATGTATCGTTCGTCTTTGGTGCCATCGAGTTGCTTCATGAAGTCGAGCGAGGTGTTCAGCGAGAGTGTACCTCCCGTGAGCCAGATGTTCTGGTCGATGGAGAGTTCGCCGGACATCTGCATGAAGTTGTTTCGGACGAAGGTATACGAACCGTCGCTCTGTTGGTAGCTGTTGTAGCTCTTGGCATAGCTGGGGACAGTGGCCGAGAGGTTCACTTCCGGCAAAAGGTCGGCCCGGAAGGTGCGGTATTCCCAATAAGCGGTTTTCAACTCGTTCAATGCCACGGCGGCATTTACGCTCTGTACTCGTGCCAAAGTGATGGCATCATCGAGTGTGATGGGGCGGGTGTGGACAGCTGTTTCCGCCATCGTGTAAAGGCTGCTTCCTAAGGCAACCACCATTGCTATCATTCTTATAGTCTTCATAATCGTACGTTTTTGATAATTATACAGCAAAAACCGTGCCAGAACCAACTTTGCTTGATAATCAGGTGTTTAGTGAAAATAGAGGTGTCCGATATCGGACACCTCTGTTCGGTTTTGACGTATAAGCGGACAATTTTTATTCTCCATGCAAAGCCTCAGCCGGATCAATCTTCATGGCTTTTTGGGCAGGGATGCCGATACCGATGGCAATCATCAATGCTATGAGGGCGAAGCTGATAGCACCACAAATCAAGAGTCTGTCCCATTCCAGGTAAAGACCATTGTGACGGGCACTCAGTTCGGCGTAAGCCAAATTAAAGTCAATGATCAATGCCAAAGGAGTGATGATAAGTAACAATAACCATCCTTCACTCAGCAAGCGGGTAAACACCATGCTGTTTGTTGCACCATGTGCCTTGTGAAGGGCGATTTCGCTCTTGCGTTGCTGAGTACGGAACCAGAAGGTGCCGAGCAGGCCAAGGAAGATGTTCACGAGCAGGAATATGACCATGGTAATTGCGTCTCGCACTCCATTGTATTGGAATTGCTGGAAATTGCGTCGAATGTCCTTGAACGAACGGATATTACTGATATAGATGTTTCCGATGCGAAGTTGCTTTTCGCTGTCCGCTTTCAGGCGTTCGATGAAATCCACATCCAGGTCGGCACGGACACGGACGCAAAGTTCCTGGCTCTCATCCCATAAAGTCCTTTTGAGCAAGATGCTTCGTGAAGTTCTGGCTGCCTGGAAATCGCTGTATCGAACCACTTTCATGGATGCTCCCAACGGGATGGTGAATGTGGTGTCATTCCGCCAATAAAAGCGTCGGCCTACATAGTTGGTCATCGGCAGGGGACGTTTGTAGGCGTATGTAAACACATTGTCCGAAGCAATCATTTCGCCTCGTTCAAGCATTTCGGCTAATTGTTCCGGGGTTTCACCGTTGGCTCCTTCATAGCGGAACACTTTCACGAAATCGGGGCTTACATTCCGGAAAATCAAGCTTCCGCCGGCTTCTAAGGTGTCACCGACCAAGCGGATGGATGTCCAGCTATTGCTTCCGTTATACGGATAGGAATTTTGCGAAAGGCTCACCGCTTCAATTTCCGGACGCTGACGCAAGCGGTTGGCCAATTCCAGCACGTCG
>JAFTTU010000132.1 GCA_017466635.1 Bacteroides sp. | reverse complement strand
TTCAGAGATTGCGCCAACTGGACATTCATCGATACAAGTACCGCAAGCGATACAATCGTCACTAATTACGTAAGCCATTTTCTTAATTATTTAATTATTAGTACTAATTGTTTAGACAAAGATATAGTTTTTTCTTATTCGATAGTCATGCCACCTCCATGAATTTGACTAATTTGTATTTAATCTAAATACTTTCACTTCTTCAATGCCTGATACATAAGTTGTTGGATACGGGGACGGATATTCAGCGTCATCAAGCCTTTATGGTCGAACGGACGTGGATAAATGCGGTTACTGATGAAAACGAACACCAAACCGTTCTTCGGGTCCGACCACGCACAAGTACCCGTAAAGCCTGTATGACCGACTATTTCCATGGGAGCCTCATCGGCACAAGGGCCTTTCCCTGGAGTAGATTCAGGACGGTCGAATCCCAATGCACGTCGGCTGATACGCGATTTCTTGTTCATGAACAGCTGACAAGTCTCCAGGCTCAAATAGCGTTTTCCTTCGAATTGTCCGCCATCGGCCAAGAGCTGATACACCTTTGCCACATCACGGGCATTCGAGAACAAGCCGGCATTGCCCGATACTCCTCCCATGAATGCCGCTATCTCATCGTGTACATAACCCCGCAATTCCTTCCGGTTTCTCAAGTAATCCTTTTCGATGGTAGGAACAATCTGCTCCGGCCGGAAACGGCGCAAAGGATTGTAAAGCGTGGACTTCATCCCCATCGGTGCATAGAACTCCTTTTCCAGGTATTCGTCCATCGGCATTCCGCTGATATTCTCGACCATTTCCTTCAACAGGACAAAGTTCAGGCAACTGTATCGATACCGACGGTCGCGAAGCGGAATCTCGTCGGAAGCAATCATCTCCAACATCCGCTTCGGGAAATCAGGACTCACAAACAAATTCTCCGATACCTGCAAAGGGTATGCTTCCGAACGAGCACCCGACAGATATTCTTCCTTATACTTGAAATCGTCCACCACATACAAGCGTCTGTCTACCCGCAAATGATGGTTGGCATCGATTCTACCCTTGAAGAATCCTCCCGTATAGCTGGAATCATTGATGGCTTCGCGATAAAAGGGCCATGAGCCCGGCAAGCCCGACTGGTGATACAACAAGTCCTCTATGGTAATCTTTCCTTTTCTACTGCCTTGCATAGCCGGTACATACTTCGATATGGGGTCGGTCAAGCCAAATTTACCTTCGTCATACAACTTCATCACCGCCAATAGAGTAGCCGTGGTCTTGGTCAACGAAGCGATGTCATACAAATGCTCAGCATCGATCTTCGGCGAGGAAGCATCGTAGGTAAATGTACCGAAACACTTCTCATACACCGGAGCGCCATCTTTCAGAATCAACACCTGACAACCCGGATAGGCTTTCTTCTGGATGCCTTCCAACGCAACGGCATCGATTTTCGCCAACACCGCTGCATCCATGCCATAATCTTCCGGACGATATTTCTTGGTCTTTTCCAAATCAACATCTACCCCATCCCCCGGCATCCGATAATTCTTTACCTCCACCGGTATCCGACCGGTAGCTTTCTCTCTACCCATCATGACATCGGCCACAAAACGCTGAAGCGAAGGCGAATCCGAATGTCCTAGAATAACCGCTGCCGCCTTCTTCCAGGCATCTCCTTTCTTATAGACATTCTTCAGCATCGTAAAGTATACATAAACCAACGGTTTCTTGCCTGCCAACGTATTCAGCATGGCTTGATATGCCGCATACTTTTCGGTATGAATGGCTACAACCACTCTTTCATATTTCGCCAAACGCTTGCTGATGGAAGCTATCGAATCCGGATGAGCCTGAATCTGGTCGGCTTTCATATATTCATTCAACCGTTGATGGAAAACCTTGCCATGCGATGACTTGCCGATATGGAGTACCGCCGTATGCTTCAAGTCCACATCCAAAGGCAAAAGACCACCGTCATTGCTCACCACCGTTACCGAAGCCTTTTCCAATCGCTCCATCAAGTCCTGGACATTCGGACGGTTCAATCGTTTTTCCAATCCGGACATCTGAATGAATGGACGTTCATGCAATCCCAAAGCATATTTGAAAGTCAACACCTTACGGCATTTCTCGGTCAATTCTTCCTCGGTAATCTTTCCTGCCTTTACTGCTGCCAAGACACCATCCAATTCGCGCTTCAGGTTTCTGGGTGGCAACAACATGTCGTTTCCTGCCATCAACGCTTGGGCGCAGACATTGGCATTACTGGATACACCTTTCATTTCCAAGGCATCCGTAAAGACCATTCCCTTGAAACCGATTTCATTCTTCAAGATACCGATGATGTCCGATGATAGGGAAGCCGGTTTCTTACTCAATGCCGGCACTTCCAGATGGCCCACCATCACACCGCCCAAGCCAGCCTGTACCGCTTGACGGAACGGATACATTTCGATACTATCCAACCGCTCACGGGTGAAGTTCAATACCGGTAACGCCTTGTGGGAATCGACATTGGTATCTCCATGCCCCGGGAAATGCTTGCTGACGGAAAGCACCCCTCCTTTTTCCAAGCCTCTTGAATAAGCAACCACCTTTTCCGCCACATTGCGAGGGTCTCCTCCGAAAGAGCGGGTATTGATGACCGGATTCAACGGGTTGTTGTCCACATCCGCCACGGGAGCAAAATTCACATGTACCCCTATCTCACGGAATTGTCTGGCCACTTCTTTTCCATATTCATACAGCAATTCATTGTCCTGTATCGAACCCAGCACCCGATTTCTAGGGAAAGCTGGGATTTCCTTCAAACGCATGTTCAAGCCCCATTCCCCATCAAAGGTCATCAGCAAAGGGATTTCCGCCAATTCCTGGGCATAATTGGTCAACGCCACCTGATTCATCAGTTTCCCATTCGAGCACAACAGACCTCCCACCTTATATTCCTTCACCGCATTCCGGATGTTCTTCCGGTTGGCTTCCGTATCGTGAAGAGGGATGGTATGAATGAAAAGCTGACCGATTTTTTCCTTCAAGGTCATCTTGGCCAAACGGCTTTCCACCCACTCCTTGCATTCCTGTGAATCAGCTTTCCCCTGATTCAGGATGGCGGGTTGCTGCGCCCAAGAAACACTCATTATCAAACACGTACATATCAAAATGCCTATCTTTTTCCACTCCATATCGATTCTTTTTCAAAATTTAGTTTCAAAAATACACAAAACTGCCCATTTTCCCAATAATAACCCTTGAAAATATCATAAAGAAATTTGTGGGAACAATTAAAAAGCCGTACCTTTGCACCGCTTTCGGCGCAATCGCTGTCATGAAGAGTTACTTGATATGTTGCGTTGGTAACGATAAACAATTTAATAATTAGAAAAAATGGATTTAATTAAAATTGCTGAAGAAGCATTTGCTA
>JAFTTU010000010.1 GCA_017466635.1 Bacteroides sp. | reverse complement strand
TGCTATTCATGTATTGTCTTACTATGGGCTTCCTTTCCTTCGGTTGGGTGTTGGCACGTGTATTACGTAAACCTTCTGTCTCAGGAGCTTCCTATAGATGGATGCTGATGTGGCAAACGGCCCTTTTGGTTGCGTTGCTTTTCCATGCCATGGGGTATGCCCTCCGTTGGTATATCGGCGGTCGTATTCCTTTGAGCAACGGTTATGAAACGATGCAGTTCCTGGCGCTTTGTGTGTTGGTATTGGCCTTCGTGCTTCGTCGTCGTTTTGTATTTGTGATACCTTTCGGATTCCTGCTTTCGGGATTCACACTGTTAGTCTCTTATCTGGGGCAGATGAATCCACAGATTACCCCACTGATGCCTGTCTTGATATCCCCTTGGCTCAGTGCACATGTGTCGTGCATCATGGTGTCTTATGCTCTCTTGGCTTTCACTTGGTTGAATGGTTGGTTGGGATTGTTCGTCGGTCGTGAAGCCGAACGGCTGATGCTGTTCAGTCGGTTGTTGCTCTATCCGGCGGTGTTCTTCTTGGGTGCGGGTATTTTCATGGGTGCTGTATGGGCAAATGTATCTTGGGGGCGCTATTGGGCTTGGGACCCGAAAGAGGTTTGGGCACTCATCACATTCATGGTCTATGCGCTTCCTTTCCATGCAGACAGTCTGCGCTGTTTCCGTCGCCCCAAGTTCTTCCATCTATACATGCTCTTGGCCTTCTTGACCGTGCTGATGACCTATTTCGGGGTGAATTACTTTCTTGGGGGGATGCATAGTTATGCTTGATGTGTTCCGCTATCAACCATTTTGTTCTAGTGTTAATTGGGGGCAAAAATTGTAGCTGATAAAAGAAGGTATAGCCAAAATGGAAGAGAATTAGCGAATAAAAGATAGTGCCGAATGGCTTGTTGATGCGTATATTTGCATCAGCAAACTCTAAAATATATAAAGTCTATGGCAGAGAAATATATGGAAAATCATACCATCGCTTGTTATGAAGCAGATGCGAACCAATGGTTGAGACCCACAGCGATGCTTGACTGGATGCAGGAAATAGCCGGTCGTGATGCTACCCGATTGGGATTCGGTTATGACCAATTACAAGAAAACCATACGGCTTGGGGGCTTTCACGGACTCATGTGCGCTTTCATCAATACCCGAAATGGCGCAATACGGTGAATCTCCAGACTTGGCACAAAGGAGCCTTCAAGGTGCTTTACCTTCGTGACTTCCTCTTGACGGATGAAGCAGGCGAAACGCTTGTGTCGGCTACCACTTCGTGGCTCATCATCGATATGAATACCCGTCGTATGGTGCGTAATCCGGAGTTGGCAAGCAGTCCCGAGACTTGTGTCTTCGAACATGCCATCGAGGAACCGGCCGACAAGATTGTCCTCCCAGAGAATGTAGAACCGCAATTGGCCACTACACACAAGGTGGTATGGTCGGACATCGACACGATGGCGCATGTCAACAATGTGCGGTATGTGTGTTGGGCGCTCGATGCAGTGAGCCGAAGCATCCTTCAAGAAAACCCGCTGAAGGAAATCATCGTGAACTACGATGCGGAGGTTTTGTTAGGCGAAGAGGTTCAGCTTTACCTCGTAACAGAACCCATGAACGAGGGCTTGGTTGTCTATATCCAAGGTCGGGTAGAGGACAAACCTAGGTTCTGTGTGAAGTTGGTTTTCTGACTTCATGTCTTTAAGGTGTAATCCAAGTATTTCTTCATGACGAGCATCTGAATGAGTTCTTCCCGCTCGTCGTCCATGAACTGGCGAACATATTCATGGGCATGTTCAATGATTTGTTGGGCTTCGTGAGGATGCTTGATGTAGTATTGCATGCGCTCCTCCAGGTCGGACAAATCATTTTTGATTTCGATGTAGTGATAGTTGGGTCTCAGTTTTCCTTCCATGAACCAAGTCTCGCATGTGGGGCGTGGCATGACGGCGATGGAATTGGAAGACATTACCCATTTCAAGTTGGATGCTACATCGTTGCCCTCCAATGCTAGAATGAATTTATAGTCCAGGTGCTCTTGAATGGTTTTCTTCGGCGTTTCCCATTCCGGATGATCCGGACAGCGGTCCACTACGCCACAATCACAACAAGAAGAATCGAAATACATCTGCAAGAATTGTTCCCGTTGTCGGCTTAGGCGAATCTTTCCCCGGAAGATGGCTTCATCTTTTTTCTCTGTGAATGTTTTCCGGTCGTCTATAAACATGAAATGGCGAAGCTTGTCCAGTTTCAAAATCACCGAATGGTGGTTGTCTTCCTCCAATAGTCTGCTTTTGACGAGGGTTGGAAACGATGGGGTGAAATAGACATCACCCGGTGTATAGCTGATGCGTAACGAGCGGTCGAAGTAGCGGGCGGCATCTTGCAGATCCAGGTAGTAAGCCTTATGGAAGGTACTCGGACGGAAGTTTCGGATTTGGTCCAAGAAGACATAATAATGTCCTTTATGCTCGTGTCGTGTTTCCGTAGGTAAAGCTTGTGGAGTCTGAATCTTGTTGTAATATGCCACTCGCTCCATGATGTATGCTTTGTCTTTCCGGTGCTCCAACTGACAGAGGAGTCTTTCCTTTTTCCATTGATAGTACTGATGAGGGACTACAGCTTTCAGAAACCCTTTGACGAAAAACCAAGCTTTGCAAGGCTTTCCACTATTCCATTTGTATCGGATTGAATCTTTCATAATTGATGCGTATTGAATGATGATGAGTGCAAAATTACGGAAGAGGACGAGTACGGGATGACACTTTTTTCAGAATCCATGTTCTTTATTTCGCCCAAGGAAAAACAGCAAACTGAAAAGGATTTTTAGACTATCGAAGATTGTGGGGTTCATGTAATTTTGCCGTCCAAAAAAGAAATGATGCAAATGACCATTAACCCCAAGTACCAATCGATTTCGTCCTTGCTTCAAGAACTGATAGACCCTGTTTCATTTGAAGAAAGAGGAGAAGTGCTGTACGATATACGTAATAAGGTGAAGCGTTTCCAGGTGGAAGGAGTGGAAGTGGTGGTCAAACGTTATGGACACATCACTGCTTTCAATCGACTGATGTATTCCACCTTCCGTAAGAGCAAGGCGATGCGGGCTTATCGGAATGCTTCCCGGTTGAAGGAGTTGGGGATAGATACTCCCGAAGGGGTAGCGGTACTGGAAACTTTCAAGCATGGTATTCTTCAGAATAGTTTTTTTATTTCACTATATATACCAGACCGCTCCCTTTCTTTTCTTCGCGATTTTGATGCGGGCAATCAAGCCTTGTATCCGTTGCTCGATGCCTTGGTGGCTTGGTTGGTGAAGGTACACGATCAAGGAGTTTATCATCAGGACTTGAATGTTGGGAATATCTTGTATAGGGAACTCCCTTCCGGTGGTTTTTCGTTTCAGCTGATTGACAATAACCGGATGAAGTTCTATTCAGAATTGTCGCTGAAGATGCGGCTCAAGAATTTGCGCCGGATATCGGACAACGTCGATTTACTAAACTATATCTTGAAGCGGTATGCAGAGTTGTTGCACCTCGATACCAACAAAGTCCAATTGCAGGGATGCTTTTACTTGCTGGCGTTCGAGGCCAAACAGTATGCCAAACGGAAACTGAAACATTGTTTGCTTAAGCCAATTCCCCAATGAAATGATTTACAACGATGAAAGACTTGACTATCAAAAAGGTAACAACGAAGCGTGAGATGAACGACTTTGTAGAATTCCCCGAAACAATCTACAAGGATTGTCCTTATTACGTTCCGGATTTGGAGCTGGATGTCCGGAATATGTTTAATCCCAAAAAGAATGCAGGATTGGAGTGCTCGGAAATTCAAGCATTTGTGGCCTATGATTCTAACGTGCATCCGGTTGGTCGAATAGCCGGTATCATCAATCATCGGGCGAATGAGAAATGGAAGACGCAAAACGTACGCTTCGGATTCTTTGATTTCGTGGACGATTTGGAGGTCTCTTCGGCTTTGTTGGAGGCGGTCATTCAATGGGGAAAAGAACGAAATATGACTCGTATTCAAGGTCCCATGGGAATCACTGATTTCGACAAGGAGGGGATGCTTATCGAAGATTTCGATAGGTTAGGCTCTATGAACACCTATTATAACTATGCTTACTATCCTCAGCACATGGAAGCCCTTGGCTATGAAAAGGAAGTGGATTGGGTACAGGTGCGTATTCAGATTCCTTCCGAAACTCCAACTAAATATGCCCGTGTAGCCAGACTCTCGAAAGAGATGTTCGACTTGAAGGTCAAAAAGATTACCGACAAGGACATCACCCGTAGGGGATACGGACATAAAATCTTCCAACTACTGAATACGGCTTATTCGCCTATTTTCGGGTTTACTGAATTCACAGACCGACAGATAGACGATTTTATCAAAATGTATTTAGGCTTGGTAGACAAGCGGCTGGTAACGGTGGTTGAGAATGAAAAAGATGAGGTAATAGGTGTAGCAGTATCTATGTGCAGCTTGTCCCATGCACTTCGTAATTCGGGAGGTAAGCTTTTCCCTTTTGGCTGGTATCATTTGTTGAAAGCGTTGAAATGGAAGCCGGAACCCATGGCCGATTTATTGCTCATTGCGGTTCGTCCCGACTATCAGATGTTGGGGGTGAACGCTTTGTTTTTCAACGACTTGATACCGATTTATAATCGACAGGGCATTGAGTGGGCGGAAACAGGTCCACAATTGGAGGACAATGTAAGGGAACTTACTCAATGGAAACCGCTGAATCCCACTTTTATCAAGCGACGTAGATGTTACAAGAAGGAACTATAAGGATAGGGAAATGAGTAGAAAGATTGTTTTATGGATGGTATTTTTTCTTACCGCATGTCTGGGTAATGCCCAGCATGCGGTAATCCGAGGAATAGTTACCGATTCGATCAGCGGGGAAGGATTACCGTATGCTTCGTTGATTTTTCAGGGTACGTCCATAGGAACCGCCACCGATGGAGAAGGTCGGTTCGAATTGCCATTGCCCGAACGTACACAAACATTGGAAGTCTCCTACTTGGGCTACAATCCTCGTCGACTATCCATTCATCCGGGGCAAAGCAGTCCTCTGCATATCCGGTTGGCTCCTGATGGAATAGCCTTGGAGGAAGTAATCGTCAAACCCGGAAAGGAAAGATACCGCAAGAAAGACAATCCTGCCGTCCGCTTGGTGAAGCAAATCATTGAACGACGCAAGGATCATGATCCACGCAATAAAGCTTTTTATCAATACGACCAGTATGAACGGCTCTTGTTGGGCTTGAATGACTATCAGCAGAAACCCAAGAAGAATGGCAAAGTAGGGAAGTTTCATTTCCTGAATGAATACATCGATACCTTGGAAACGGGAACGACCATTCTTCCTGTGTTGGAGAAAGAGAAAATCGAAACCGTCTTCTACCGCAAGGAACCGAAATCGGAAAGACGAATCGTGCAGGGGCAGGCATCGTCGGGAGTAGACGAGATGCTTTCCCAAGATGGTGTCGGGAAGTTTTTGGAAGAGGTGTTCAGGGAGGTCGATATCTTTCAGAACGACATACCCTTGTTCTTGCAGCGATTTGTCAGTCCGTTATCGACCATGGGTCCCAACTATTATAAATACTATTTATTGGATACTCTTGTAGTAGACAATCAACGGTGTGTAGACTTGGGTTTCGTTCCTTTTAACCCCGAGACGTTCGGGTTTACGGGACATTTATATGTGGCTCTGGATTCTACTTATTTTGTGCAGAAAGCGGTGCTGAATGTGCCAAAGGACATTAACTTGAATTTTGTGAACCGGATGAGCATCGAACAGACTTTCCGTCGTGCCGAAGATCATACGCGTCTCATTGCAAAAGACAACATCTCGGTACATTTCAAGTTGAAAGAAGATTCGAAAGGTATGTATGCCCAACGGCTGACTACGTATAACAACCATACTTTTCAAGAACCGGAAAGCGGCGCTCATCTGCGTGCCTTTGCACAAAGCCAGCCTGTCATTACATTGAAGGAAGCCGATAGTAGATCGGAGCATTTCTGGGAGGAAGTCCGTCCGGAGGAAGCGGTACGCAAGAATCCGAATTCTCTCAAAAATATGATGCAGGATCTTCGTTCGGTTCCGATATTTTATTATACAGAGAAAGCCATATCCATTTTGTTTTCCGGCTATATGGCTACCACAAAGAATCCGAAAGAAAGCAAGTTTGAGTTCGGTCCCATGAACTCGTCGATAGGCGGTAATGAATTGGAAGGTTTTCGCATGAGGGCAGGAGGTACTACCACACCGGCTTTCAGTAAACATTTGTTCTTGGATGGCTATGTGGCATATGGTTTCAAGGACGAGAAGCCTAAGTATGATTTGTTGGTAGAGTATTCTTTCAATGAGCGTAAGGAATACCGGAAGGAGTTTCCCCGTCATTCCGTCCGTTTGGAATACATGTACGATGTGAATAAGTTGGGCGAGCAGTATCTGAATACAGGTAAGGATAATTTTCTGTTGTCTATCAAACGTATGAAGGATATGAGGGCTTCGTATTTGCGTCAGGCAGAGATTGGGTACCTTAAGGAGCATTATAATGGGATTTCCTATGGAGCGACTTTCCGTCATCGGCGGGAGTATGCTACGAAGTATGCCTTGTTTCAAGAAAATACAATCCAGGGTTTCTCACCGATAGATCATTACGACATGTCCCAACTGGAACTGAATTTCCGTTATGGCAAGGACGAGAAATTCTTCCAAACGCGCAATCATCGTATTCCCATTACTTATGATGCCTGGATATTTACCCTCAACCATGTCATGGCGAAGAAAGGTTTCCTTGGCTCCGATTACGATTATCATCGGACCGATATCGGTATCCAAAAGCGTTTTTGGTTCTCGGCTTTCGGCTATCTGGATGCCATAGTAAAAGCTGGAAAGGTCTGGACGGAAGTACCCTATCCGCTTTTGATTTTGCCCAATGCTAATTTGTCCTATACCATTCAACCGGAAACGTATACCAATATGAATCCGTTGGAGTTCATCAACGATGAATATGCTTCGTGGGATTTGACCTATTACTTGAATGGTAATTTGCTGAACCGAATACCGCTCATTAAGAAACTACGCTGGAGAGAAGTGTTCTGTTTCCGTGGCTTATGGGGCAACTTGACGGATAAGAACAATCCTGCTAAGAATGGAGAAGGACTGTTCCTTTTCCCACAGGGTACCTATGCTTTGGGGAAGACACCTTACATGGAGGCCAGTGTGGGCATCGAGAATATATTCAATGCCGTTCGGGTGGATTATGTTTGGCGTTTGAATTATTTGAATCATCCCGGCATTCAGAAGAATGGTATCCGGGCTACAGTTGCTTTGTCTTTTTGACTTGATATTTTGCGAATATAAATGCCGTTTTGGATGTTTTTTAGTAAAATAAAACAATAAAAAGGAAATATTTGTTTTAATATTCAAGCAAAGTGATATATATTTGTAAAATAACTTCTAAAACCAAAGACTATGGATAAGAATTTAATTGGAACCAATGCCGGAGTTGTTTGGAGAACAATGGCCGGTCGTTATTGTTGGACATTTCAGGAATTGAAAGAACAAATCGAATTGTCCGATGCTGAGTTGTGGACGGCTATTGGTTGGCTAGCTCGTGAAAATCAGATTGAGTTTGACAATTCTGGTGAAGAAGAACGTATCTATTTGAATCAAAGTTACTTCTGATAGTAGAGAATTCATTTAGCTTTTTGAATTTTTGATTGATTCCTTGCCTTATGTGAATATGGCAAGGAATTTTAATTTCTAATGTCCCGTCATTCTTTTTCCGCCGAATTCCGATATTGCAAGGGGGACATTCCCGTATGAGCTTTCACGAACTTCCCGAAGAAAGACGGGTTGACAAATTCGAAATGATCTGCCACTTGTTTGATGCTCATGTCGGAATGCTTTAAGTAGTATTTAATTTTCTGTATCGCATGTTCATTGATGATTCTGATGGGTGTTTTGCCGCTGAATAGTTTGATTACTGTACTCAGATGCTTGGGCGTATAACATAAACGGTCGGCATAATAAGAAACAGATCGGTGGGTGCCGTCGTCTTTTGATACCTCTTCCATGAATTGGCGGAAGATGGCGCTGGAACGACTACGGTTGAATTCCATTTTTTCATATTCTGGCACTTTCTCGTTTAGGTATGCCAGCATTTCACAAAATGTGCTAGCAAAGAAATGGTGCTTTACAAGGTGGCTGAACGGATGGGGACTTTCATCAATTAGCTGTATAGTCAGTTCCTTGAACAAATACATTTTGTACGATTCTGTTTCGCTGATTGGAATAATGGGATTGTTGTAGATGTATTGTACTATGTTCCAAATGTTCGGATCCAACTTGACGGTTTGGGAATAAAAATCGTTCGAAAAGGCGATAATACGTACCTTGTATTGTTGGTTACAGATAGCTTTTTGAACGATGGTACCTGGTAGGATAATGGCACAATGTTCTGACTTCAGTAGGAATTGACGATGGTTTAAATTGATCATGATTTCTCCTTCCAGACAGAAGATTGTCAAGAAACAGTTCATTTTGCAAGTCTCGGCTTTAGAGTCTATTATGCTGTTTAGGTTCTCCACGATGGCAATGTTCTTATCTATGTAGCGGACAAGATGTTGATGCTCCTTGAATATGTTGAAGTCTATTGATTTTAGAGTTTCATTCATCGCTTATTTCATTTGTTTTAGTTCCCGAGTGCAAAATTGATAAATTCTTTTGAGGCGTTGGTATTCGAAAAAGAACCAAAAGTGTTCCGTTCTTCCCGTAATAATCGGATTGATTGTTAAATGGTTTTAAGTTGGGAAAATGGAACATTTGTTGGAAGATAAGGAAGATTTACCTTTTGTCTATTCCGTATATTTTTGCGTCCAAAATTCAAGAGTAAATTATAAATAATGAAGAAAACAGAAGGTAAATGGATGCGGTTGATGGGAATGGTTGGCTGCACTTTGTGGATGGCTTCGTGCCAGCAGGCACCTACTCAACCAATGGGTATGGGCGGTAATTTTGAGACGATGAAGGTGGTAACTTCCGACAAGGAATTTACTACGGATTATTCAGCGTCTATCCGTGGACGATACGATGCTAGTATCATGCCGCAAGTGGCAGGAACCATTCAACGGGTAATGGTAAGCGAAGGTCAGAAAGTAAAAAAAGGACAGTCCTTGTTCATCATTGACCAAGTGCCTTATCGGGCAGCTTTGAATACTGCCAGTGCCAATGTGCAGGCCGCCAAGGCAGGATTGGCTACCGCTCAGTTGAGTTACGAAAGTGCCAAGGAACTGTATGCACAGAATGTCATCAGTGAGCACCAGTTGAAAACCACTGAAAATACTTTACTTACCGCCAAGGCACAAGTGGCACAAGCCGAAGCTCAAGAACTGAATGCTAAGAATAATTTGGCATATACTGAAGTGAAAAGTCCAAGCGATGGGGTGGTAGGTGCTATCCCGATGCGTGAGGGAACGTTGGTAAGCCCGTCGATGGGTATGGCTTTGACTACTATTAGCGATAACAAGGAAATGTATGTCTATTTTTCCATGACCGAGAACCAATTGCTTTCCATGACCCGTCAGCACGGCTCCATGGATGAGGCATTGAAGGCGATGCCTACTGTACAGTTGAAACTGAATGATGGGAGTATGTACGAACATATGGGACACATCGAAAGCATAAGTGGGGTGATTGACCGCCAGACTGGTACTATCAGTGTGCGTGCCGTATTCCCGAACGAAGGAGGACTTCTTCATAGTGGCGCGAGCGGTGCCGTGGTGATGCCGAGTGTACATAAGGATGTGATTGTGATTCCGCAAAGTGCTGCTGTGCAGATGCAGAACCGGTACATTGTATATAAGGTGATGGATGGCAAGGCTGCATCGGCTTTGGTAAGCGTTGCTCCAACCAACGATGGTCAAGTGTTTGTCGTGACAGGTGGCTTGCAACCGGGTGATGAAATCATAGCGAAGGGGGCCGGACTAGTGAGAGAAGGTATGCCGGTTAAATAAAAACATGGAATAAAGATGAAAGGAAACATATTTATCAAGAGGCCGGTGATGGCAATCTCCATCTCCTTCCTCATCCTGATTGTAGGATTCGTTTCGCTGGTAAGTTTGCCTGTGGAACAATATCCCGACATTGCACCTCCTACGGTGATGGTTTCAACCCAATATACGGGTGCCGATGCAGAAACGGTGATGAACTCTGTGATTATGCCCCTCGAAGAAAGCATCAACGGGGTGGAAGACATGATGTACATCAGTTCTACCGCCAGTAATGCGGGCTCTGCACAAATAGAGGTCTATTTCAAGCAGGGGACAGACCCTGACATGGCGGCGGTGAACGTGCAGAACCGCGTAGCAAAAGCACAAGGATTGTTGCCTGCCGAAGTAACCCGTATTGGGGTGACTACCCAGAAACGACAGATGTCCTTTTTGCAAATTGGTACATTGGTGTCCGACGGTCGCTATCAAAAGGAATTTCTCTCGAACTACCTCGACATCAACGTGATTCCACAAATCAAGCGTATCGAGGGGGTCGGCGATGTGGTGTTGCTAGGTGATACCTATAGTATGCGTATTTGGCTCAATCCGGAACGTATGGCGCAATATGGATTGATTCCTTCGGACGTTACAGCCGTATTGGGCGAACAGAACCTCGAAGCCCCGACAGGTGCCTTGGGGGAAAACTCGGACAATACTTATCAGTTGACCATGAAGTACAGCGGTCGTCTAGAGAGCCAGGAAGAGTTCGAGAATATGGTAATTATTTCCCGCCCGGATGGTTCGGTGCTCCGCTTGAAGGATATTGCCAAAGTGGAACTGGGTACTCAGACATATAGCTTCAATTCCGAAGTGGACGACAATCCGGGTGTGCCGTTCCTCATTTTCCAGGTGGCAGGTTCCAACTCGACCGAGGTAAACGAACGCATCACCGCCTTGCTGGATGACATCAGCGAGACCTTGCCGGAAGGAGTGGAGTTCGTGCGCTTGATGAGTTCCAACGACTTCCTCTTTGCTTCTATCCACAATGTGGTGGAAACATTGTTCCTGGCCATCATTTTGGTAGTGCTGGTGGTGTATTTCTTCTTGCAGGACTTCAAGGCTACCTTGATTCCGTCCATCTCCATCATCGTATCATTGATTGGTACGTTTGCCTGCATGATAGCCGCAGGGTTTACGCTTAATATTTTGACACTCTTTGCTTTGGTGCTGGTTATCGGTACGGTGGTGGACGACTCCATCGTGGTGGTGGAAGCCGTGCAGTCCAAGTTTGATGCAGGCTACAAATCTTCATATTTAGCAACCAAGGATGCGATGAACGAGGTGACATCGGCTTTGGTTTCGACCACCCTTGTCTTTATGGCGGTATTTATCCCGGTATGTTTCATGGGCGGTACTTCGGGTGTGTTCTATACCCAGTTCGGTGTGACCATGGCTACGGCGGTGGTTCTCTCTACCGTCTGTGCGCTGACCATCTGTCCGGCGCTTTGTGCCATCCTGATGCGTCCGAGCGACGGAACCAAGAGTGCAAAGAGCATCAACGGACGAGTAAAGGCGGCTTATAATGCCTCTTATACAGCTCTCTTCGGAAAGTATAAGAAAGGCGTGATGTTTACTATCAAGCATCGCTGGATGACTTGGACTGCCTTGGCATGTGCAGTAGTCATGATGGTTTACCTGATGAGCACCACCAAGACGGGGCTCGTGCCCGATGAAGACCAGGGTGTGATGATGGTGAACGTGAGTGCCGCTCCGGGTAGCTCGTTGCAAGAGACTTCGAAAGTGATGGCCAAGGTGAAGGCGGTATTGAAGGATATTCCGGAACTCGACCATTATGCTGTAGTGAACGGCTATGGCTTGTTGGCAGGTCAAGGTACTTCGTATGGTACGGTCATCCTCCGTTTGAAGGACTGGAGCGAACGTTCGGGTGCAGAACATTCGCAGAATGCAGTGATGCAGCGTCTGAACATGGCGTTTGCAGCCATACCGGAAGCACAGATATTCTGTTTCGCACCGGGTATGATTCCAGGTTATGGTATGGGTAACTCTGTGGAACTCTATTTGCAGGACCGTACGGGTGGCGACAAGACTGTGTTCTTCGGGCAAGCCATGCAGTTCCTGATGGCATTGAACCAACGTCCCGAAGTGGCGATGGCTTATACTACTTATGCCATGAACTTCCCGCAAGTCCGTGTAGAAGTGGATGCAGCCCAATGCAAACGTGCAGGCATTTCACCGGCTGCCGTTCTGGATGTATTGGGGAGTTATTGTGGGGGTGCGTATGTGAGTAACTACAATCAGTTCGGTAAAGTGTATCGAGTGATGATGCAAGCTTCGCCGGAATACCGATTGGATGAACAATCGCTTAACAATATGTTTGTACGCAATGGTGCGGAAATGGCTCCAGTAAGCCAGTTTGTGAAATTGAAAAAGATAGAAGGTGCAGAAGTGGACAAGCGTTTCAACTTGTATAGCTGTATTCCTGCCAATATCAATGTGGCGGAGGGATATTCGGTAGGTGAGGCGCAGAAGGCTATCCAAGAAGTAGCCGAGCAGCTTCTTCCTTCGGGTTATGGATATGAATACGGCGGAATTTCGCGCGAGGAGGCCTCGTTGAGCGGTAGTAACCAGACTATAATAATCTACGTCTTGGCTGTGGTGCTCATATATTTGATTTTGTCTTGTCTCTACGAGAGTTTCCTTGTACCTTTCGCCGTTATTCTTTCCATTCCGTTCGGCTTGTTGGGCTCGTTCCTCTTTGCTCGCATCTTCGGATTGGAGAACAACATCTATTTGCAGACAGGTGTGATTATGCTCATCGGTTTGTTGGGTAAGACAGCTATTTTGATTACCGAATTTGCCTTGGACCGTCGCCGTGCAGGTATGGGCATCATTGAGTCTGCTTATGCCGCTGCCCAAGACCGTTTGCGCCCTATCTTGATGACGGTACTCACTTGTGTGCTCGGTATGCTTCCGTTGATGTTCAGCTCGGGTGCCGGTGCTAATGGTAACTCGTCGTTGGGTACAGGTGTAGTAGGTGGTATGTTGGTAGGTACTATAGCCTTGCTTTTCGTGGTTCCGGTGTTCTACATCTTCTTCGAATACTTGCAGGAAAAGATTCGTAAACCGATGGAAGTGGAAGGTAACCAACAGATTCTGTTACAAAAGGAACGTAGTATGGAAGAGCGTAGTGCATTTAACAAATTATGAAACAAACAATGAGAAAACATCTATATATCATTGGTGTCGCTCTGACATGTAGCAGTTGCGGCATTTATACGAATTATCATCAGCAGGCTCTTCCCGACAATCTCTATGGCGAAGAAGTGTCCATCGATACAACAAGGGTCAGCTTGGGAGAATTGTCGTGGAAGAATCTCTTTGCGGATGAGCAGTTACAAGCCTTGATAGAAAAGGGCTTGCAGAACAATACCGATCTCCAGAGTGCCCGTCTTCGCGTAAAGCAGGCCGAAGCCACCATGCTTTCTGCCAAGCTCGCCTTGTTGCCATCGTTTGCATTGGCACCGCAAGGGACTATCAGTAGTTTTGACAAGCATGAGGCAGTGGAAACCTATAGCTTGCCATTGACCGCCAGTTGGCAATTCAGCCTATTCGGAGGTGATGTGCGTAATGCCAAGAAGCAGGCGCAGGCATTGCTGGAACAGAGCCATGACTATGAGCAAGCCGTGCAGACGCAATTAATTGCCGGCATTGCCAATATCTATTATACCTTGCAGATGTTGGATGCCCAGTTGAGCATCAGCGAGGAAACCGAACGTTCGTGGGGCGAGAGTGTGAAGAGCACTCGTGCCCTGATGAATGCAGGGATGGCGAATGAAGCCGCTGTCTCTCAGATGGAAGCCGCGCATCTAGGTGTGCAAAGTTCCGTCTTAGACCTGAAAGAGCAAATCAATCAGGTAGAAAATAGTTTGTCGTTATTGTTGGCAGAACCGGTGCATCGCATCGACCGTGCATCGTGGAAGGAATCCTCTCTTCTGTGTGTTGAACAATTGTCTATTGGTTTGCCTGTTCAACTCCTTGCTAATCGTCCCGA
>JAFTTU010000002.1 GCA_017466635.1 Bacteroides sp. | reverse complement strand
GAATACTCCTCTCCTTTCTTCAAGGGTACTTTAGGTGGACGTGGTTTCTTTCGTGAGTGATATTGATACCATGCCCAAAGGGGATAACGAATTTCGGGAAGTGGCGGATTGCCGATGCGTTGACGCATTTGTTCTACCAACCAATCATACATCAGCCGGTTATGCTTACACCAATATCCTTCCCTATCACAATACACTATCCCCTTCTCTTGTAGAGTTTGATAAAAGGATGCCGGTTGTATCGTCCAAAGTCTCATAGTTCTATTTCGGCTTCATTATAACCTTTCATCTTCGGATAATCTTCTCAATTTCTTCAAACATCTGTTCGTTTGACTCCCTTGCCTCTTTCAAAGCCTTAATATCTTTTCTGCCAGAACAGTTTTTAAAAGGTGGTTCCAAGATCGTTTCTTTATGAACTTCTCTATAACGATTACATATATCACAATTATCAGGATTATAGTATAGATTAATAATTTCTTTAATCATACACTTTTGGTCTTCCGTAAAAGAAAAGTCATCCACCAATTTAAGCTTTTTATCACATCTAAGCCAAAATATCAATATTAATATTGCACCTAGTGCTACTCCAGATATAAAATACGTCATTTCCATACTTCAAATGTTATGTTTCTTCTAATGTCATACTTTCCATATTTTTATTTTATAAAGTAGTATAAGGCCTCTCCATCAAGTCAGCTGCCATAGCATCGGCTGTATGAATAAGCGTAATCAGAGGAGTGAGTTCACGGGCTCTCTTCTGACTACCCGTCATCTCCTGGCTTTGGTATGGTATATCCCAACCGCCCATGTGCCAACGGATAGCAAGGATTTCATCTTCCGTCAATTCCAAGCCACAACGAAGCAACATGATGACCGATTTCTCACCATGACCTACGGGAAGATAGGAATAGTCTATGCCGTAAGAAGAATTGGTTTCCCATAATCCAATTTCATTCTTTTGCCTACGACTGACCTTTTTATAAATACCTGCCTTGCAAACATCATGCAACAAACTGGCAATGATAACACTATCTAGCGGCAATAGTACTTCCAAATCTGGACGAACCAACAATATTTGCTTACGAAGCATTTTGGCCATTTCACAAACATACAAGGAGTGTTTTACCAAACCTCCTTCATAACAACTGTGTTTTCTACACGAAGCAGGCATTTTGAAGAACTCCCATCCGTCAAGGTCTTCCATCAAATAATCCACATCTTCTTGCGACAATCTTTCAACGGACTGGAGCAAACTCTTGAATGCTTCACGATCAGGATTGGTAGACTTATTCTTTTTCATACGACTTTATTTTAATCAGATTATGCTTTATCATACCACTATTAAATCCTATTTATGAATAAAATCCACTTTTACTACTTGCTCCAATTTCAACTGCCAAATGCAAGCTTGAATGCTTCTGTTCCATATCGCTTTCGCAACCCATTGTCTCAATCTGGTCCGCAAATCGAATATGACACTCCATGACACCATAATATCATGTTGCAACTCTTCGGGATAATCTTCAAAATCACACGAACCTCCATGAGCAGCCCTGAATGCTTCAAACCGGTGCATGAGCTTTTTGTCATCCGAAATAGGATGTCCATTCAATGGAACATGCCACAAGCCAAAGTCAGACAATAAGACTTCATTGTCTGGAACTTCGATTTCCAGTATTACCCCTTCTTTCTGGTCACTCTCTAAGACATTAGGCGAAACGGGTGGTTTCGGTTTCTTTCGTGAGGTATATTGATACCATGCCCACAGAGGATAGCGAATATCAGGATTGGGTGGATTACCTATATGCTTTCGCATTTCGTTTGCCATCCAATCATACATCGCACGATATTCCTGACAAAACCAACTTTCCCTATCACAATAGATTACCCCATTCTTCAATAAGGTATCATAAAATTCCGTTGTTTGAATCGTCCAAAGTCTCATTTATCTAATCATTTAATATGTTTTGCCCACAAAATAAAAGGCAAGTTGTATGATTATCTGATACATCTTTGAAGAATTTCATTAAAAACATTAATTTTGTGCTAATTAAAACATGGTATACTATGAAACTATCCAAAATCTTCAGACAATACATTTGGCTAACTGATATCATCAGCCGGTCAGGTGGTATTACTTTACAAGAGCTCAACGAACGGTGGATAAAGACAGAACTGAGTGAAGGTGTGGCTATGACACGATTGTCTTTCAACCGTTATCGTACCGCCATCGAAGAAATCTTCGGCATCAATATTGAATGTAGACGGAAAGGCTATCAATATTATATAGAAAACGATGATGTACTGAAAAGCAATTCGTTAAAACACTGGATGATTGATTCCCTTTCTGTAGGCAATATGCTGATGGATAGTCTTTCCATGAAAGACCGTATTCTGTTGGAAAACATTCCATCTGGAAAAATGCATTTGCAACCCATCATCAACGCTATGAAACAAGGGAAAAAGATACGGATTGAATACCAACGATTCGGGAAACAAGAGGTGCGTTGCATTGTAGTAGAACCATACGCAGTCAAAGTTTTTAAACAAAGATGGTATTTATTGGCCAATAATGATAATTGGGAAATGCCTGCAGTCTATGCTCTAGACCGTATCGTTTCATTAGCAGAAAAGGAAGAGAGTTTTGAGTATCCAACAGATTTTGATGCAGAAGCATTCTTCAAAGATTGTTATGGCGTGTTATGTGGTACCAATGACGTAGCACAAAAGATAGTTCTCAGAGCTTACCCTCCGTATGTCAACTATATACGGACACTTCCCCTTCATGCTTCACAAAAAGAGCTGAACAGCAATTCGGAGTATGCAGATTTTGAACTATATCTTCGTCCAACATTCGACTTCCGTCAAGAGTTGCTTTGCCAGGGCGATGAAGTGGAGGTATTGGAGCCTAGCACATTAAGAGAAGAAATGAGAGCTTTGATTCAAAGAATGTTGGTCAAATACTCCATATAATTGGGACAAAAACTGAAATCAGAACTTCATAACTTCAGACTGTCTAATAATGAAGCATTTGCAATGAACTTCCGTAATGAAGATAATGTATAGGGATGATATATGATTTAATCTGCAAGAGCCTATGAACTAAGCATCGAAAGCAGATATATTATCCTTTCCACATACTATGGCAAAGTTCTTCCACATTATGTGGAATGACTTCTCCACAATATGTGGAAGGGGTTCTCCACATATTGTGGAAGAGCTAATACTTCGGCTTTTAAAAAGTAATTCTTTTATTTACGTAGAATTCTAAATCCTATAACAGCAAAGACAATAGCTAAAACAACGAAGAATACCATCATTATTATTACTGTCTCGGACTTTGGTTGCACATCACCTAATATTGAACCTAATATAATCCCAATGATTGAGGCCAATATTGTTGTCTTCGCAAGGGAGAAAAAGAACTTGGACAATGCATATTTTCTTCTTTCTTCTCTCTCCTGTTCTTCTCTATTCTTCATCATATAATTAAATTTCAAATTATTTACTTTTATTCTCATCGCCGAGGAACTTCATCACGGAAGTTCATCATAACTATCTCATTACCAACCAGAATGAACTTTCAGAAGAACTGAACGCACTTTTAATTTAATCGCGTAAAACAGCTGCCCGAATCATCCAATATACCCTTCCTGGTCATAACAACGATGATACCTGTTGATTACATCGACAAGGCTTTGTAAAGACTGAATGTCAGTTTCCAAATTATGGAATCGTGGATATTGCAAATTATATCGTACCATAGAACCAGTCTTTAGCCGTTCTTCTATGTCGGCAGGTATGAGAAAAGAAGCACGATTGCCAAGATATGGATAAAACTCAGTCAAGAAGATATGAATGCCTGCCAAGTCGAAGTCGCCAAAATGAACATAGAAATTGGGAAGCGTTTGTAACCACATCCGTAGGTCTGTGGATTGTGGATAACGGGAAACAAAGAGCAAACGTCTGTTGCCGACCGTTGATTCAAACAATTCCCTTTGTTGGCGGATCATTCTAAAGTTTTCCATATTTTCTATGCCGACAATCACAACATCCTCTGGAAGTTTAAACGTCTCCCAATCCGCAATAAAGACAAAACTGCCTTCTTGGGGTGCTACCACAAATTCACATCCATTCAATGTACAACCAATCGGTTCGTATGAATTGACAGGAAATCCTGGACACGAACGGACATAAACCTGTTTGGAGTTACCCGAAACGGAAGCCTGCTGCGCACGTGTCTGAAAATTGCCATCATCACTATCCAAGTCGCCATATTCAGCCGAAAGATAGTTCCGCAATGCCTTTGTGTCAATAGCCGAAAACGAACGTCGGCTACCCATGGTGCGAACGCTCAGAAAGCCTTCAGCACACAAGTTTTCCGATATATGCTTGGGAAGCGAACTGGAAGCCACCGATTCACCATTGACCAAACTCTTCAGAAGAGTAACCGTTTTCTTCGATATTCTCATCCCACATTGATTGTCATCAGACGTTTGATATGCGTCTGTGACTTGCCGTCCTTTGTCAGCAAATAATTATATTTATAAATGTCGGCATTATATCCCATCGGAGAACTGTTGATGAGATAAATGTTCCGTACATTGGCAAATTGTAGAATACCGTTCACATTACTTGGATGGAGCTTGCCAATTTCGTCCATCATGCAATGGATGATGAAATCTCCACTCTTACGCGATGCCTTGGTCTTGAATACATTAATCAACATGATGTTTACCATAGCCTTGACCAGAATGTCCGTACCGTCAGAACCTACATTGTTAATGCGTTCTACCCAACCGGTGTTGTTATCGTTTTCCTGTATCCGGAACTGCAATCGGAAAGTATCCGAAAGAGTCAATTCCGTACGTGAAGGCTCTTTTTGTAACTGTTTCATGAATTTCTTCAAGTAATCTACCACCTTTGCGTTCACTTGGTCACGGTCATCACCCGAAAAGAGATTGATTTCTCCGATGGACAAAGCATTCTCTTCGGTGAAATCACGGATAGAACGAAGCAATGACATCATGCGATCCGATGATTCTTCTGCCCGTAACTCGATGCTTCGGATGACACCGGCAAAATTCCGTTTCTGAAAATCCTGATTGACCTCATTGATGATACCTTTAATCGCTGCCGAATGGTTCATCAATAGGCCGACTTCACGAGATACGCTACGCAGAATTGTGTTATAGTGTTCACTTACACGTTCCCGATAATCTTCAATTTTGTTGTTCTCGATGAAATCCTGTAAGTTTAGGGCAAAAGACAGGTATTCCTCATCGTATTGGGGAGTTGCGAAATGGAACGTATTGTTTGCTCCGAAATGCGAATTGAATGAATTAATTGTACGTTTCAAATCATCCTGTTTCTGCCGTTTATTGTTAATGGCACCTCGCATTTGTCCGACCAAGTCGGCACAAACATTGCTATTCTTTGTGGATACATCATCTTGCAAATAGGACTCAGGAAGTACATTTTCCACCCTACAGAGTTGGTCGTATTGCTTTAACCCTTCCTTCATGGTATCAAGTTGTGCGTTTTTTTCATTCAGTATATTCCGTTTCTCCGATAAATCATTCTCATAGCGTCTGAGCTTGTCGTCGAATGTCTGACGGATTCTTTCATCTTTCTGTTCCAATTGGCGTTTTTCTTCCCGGTATTCCGATTCGTGGACGAAGAGTTCCTGTTCGTCCTTGCGGAACTCAATGACATGATGCTTTTGATTGGCTATCTTGCCCAATATAAGTTGAAGCTCTTCCAAATCTTTCCGGCATTGTCCGATGGCTTTAGTATCAGCTCCCTTTCCTTTCAGTTCATCCTGTTCCCTTGACGCTATCTCTGACTTACGTTTTGCAAGGTCTTTCTTGAAAGTATCAGATTCTTCTGCCTGCTTTTGTTTGAATAGATTAAACCGTTCCTCAGCTCCTTCAAGGAAAGAACGATACTCAGAATCTATAAATTTCAAATCCTTTGTGTGTGTTCTTGTTTGCAGATTACGGAATTTCCTTTCCTTGTCCAAATTTAATTGCGCCGCATTGAAAGCATCGGTTCTCTTCTTACGTTCGGCATCAACCATATCCTGCTCCTTTTGTTTCAATTGACGCAAGCGTGTTTCGGCATCTTTCATCTTCAATGGAATTTGCGAAAGCTGTACATCAACATTGTTTTCCTTCTGCTTCAGTTCCTGCAACTTGCCTTTAGACGAACGACGGACGGTTTCCAATTCCTTGTCACGTTGTACATGCACGTCTGCCAGTTCCTTTTTCTTTGAAAGAATGGCATCTTCCGTTTCTTTCTGTAAAGCATGATATTCGTCGGGAGTACGATGATGTACGGGTATTCCATCCAGATTAAGTGAAATGCCAAAAAGTGATCCATCATTTACCAATGTAGGCTCAAGCCCTTGTGCATAAAGAACCTGTTGTTCATCCACGACCTTGCCGATGTTCTCTTCCCATCCCGGTTTATTCTCTGTCAACCATTCATAAAGCGAACCTTTCCAACGGGAAAGAATGTCTTCGGTCTCTGAAAATGAGGTGTTCAAAGTCTGTAAATCTTTCTGTAGATCCTCTACCTTGCGGGCATAAGTGTTTTCTATATGCTCGCATTTCATCTTTCCTTCTTCGCGCAACATATTCATATCGTTGCGGACAATGGTCAATTCGCCTTGAAGCTTTTCTTTCATTGTCGTCAATTGACGTACGTCTTCTTGACAAGCATCTATTTCTTGTTTCAACGGATGCCAATATTGAAGTTCAGCCAAACGTCTATCTGTTCGTGTACATTCATTCTGCAAGGTAGTCAATCTTTCATCGGACAGTACAAGCCATTCGTTATAAGCCTTGTCAATGTTTGCTTTCCGATTGTCGCGTACCTTCATGGCTTTCTCACGTTCTGCAAGGATGTCATGTTGTATTTGCTGAAGTGCTTCCTTTTGTGATAAATCGAAAGCTGTAAGATCCATATCCAAAACCGAATACAAAGCCTTGTACTTTTCGGTCACATCCTTGTATTGTTCCTCCAAAGTACGTAGTAGATATTCTTTCTGTGATTTTTCTCTAAAGAACTTGGCTTCCTGCTCAACGAAAGCGATGATGGCATCGATTTTCAAGTCTGCATAGTATTTCCGTTTCTTGCGGATGTCACTCAATCGGACATCACAAGCACTGATTTTCTTAGTAATCAGGTCGTGCTCCTTTTCGTAATCCCTTCGGGCATTGTCTATTTTCCCCTTAATCTTTCCTAGCTGTTCTTGTATGATTTTCTTTTCGTCTTCTACCAAAGGAATTTGTTCACGGGTATGACTCACCGCATAGTTTAGTTGGTGCCAGGTTTCTTTCATTTCCTGTTCCAATGCGATCAATAGTCTATGAGTCTCAATCACCTTATCGGCTTTTGCCCTCACCACTATTACTCCATGACTATCTTTCTTGAACCAACAGTCTATCTCGTCAAACTCCCGTTCGAAGTCAGCCACTAAGTGCCGATAGTCACTCAGACGTATGTAATCTTCTGATTCTGCCATCGATTGGATAATCGTCGTTTTTACGAAATCAGCATCCAGTTTGCTGTTGAGAAATACATTCTGAATAGAACGTGGAATGTTATGATACTTCGGACTTTCCACAATGGCATACTTGTCATACCGATGGCTGCGGTCATGCGTGTTACCGAAGATGATGTTCCGATATAGCTCATAAGTATCAATCTTGGCACTGATATCCACTGAATTGCCGATACGTTCGCGGATGCGGATCCAGTCGCTTTCCACACGCCCGTCTTTACTGAGCAACCACTCTTTACGATAAGGCGCATCAATAAAACGATAGACTATCTTTCCTTGGCTTCTGCTTAAAAGGATAGAATACGCACTTTGTCCTATCCTCACTTCATAGACGATGTATGAGTTGCTGTGCCGGAAATAGAACTCTTCGAACGATTTCTGCCCCGATTGGATGCCAAGCTTCATCTTGTCGGCATTGTAAAAAAACAACAATGCTCTGAGCACTGTACTCTTGCCTACACCTTGTGTACCGGCAAAGTGAACATTACCATCCAACATCACCTCTGCATAAGGAACGTTGGCACTATTGAGGAATACGATTTTATTCAGATGTTTCATAAGCCTGGTGTTTCATCTTCGTTATAGATAGTAATGAGGTTGACCATTTCTTCTGCATAGCGAAAAGCTGCCGTTACCTTGTATGTCCCGTCTTGCTCATTGATGACTTCGGCAAATCCCATACTTCCCAATTCATTGAGCAGCTTCTCGATGATGTCTTGATTGGTGTTTTGTTTACGGAAAAGTTTCCTTGCCTTATCCCGCAACTCCACATCCAGATTGATGCGTTCAAGAATATGCGTACTACGGAACTGGAACCCAGTGCTGAATGTCAGGTCGTATGTCTTTAGGAAATCAAGGATGTCCACCCATTGTGCAAAACTCTGTAGCTTCTGTTCGATGGTCAGTTTGGCCTCGTGTGTACGTGAAAAATAGAAATATCCGTCACCAGCTTCAAGCCTCAATCCCAATTCCAAGAAAAAAGTTTCGTAATCCGCATAGTTTTCCTCTATGTCGTTATAGAGATGCTTGGTTTCCAAGTCCGTACTATCTACAGAGAGAAAAGCTCCCTTACTCAGTCTTTCAAATATTTTCAGTGTATTAGCTCGCATATATCAGTGCATATTCAATGTTTTCAAATGTTTCGTATTCATCCGTAAACCTCAACTCGTCACTATGGCTGGTAGCCATTTGACAGTAGAGGATAATATGGTCATTGAGTGTACGTTCCCGTTTATATGGATATTCCTTTATAAAAGCAAACAGATGATTGCCTTGTGCCTTGAACGCATTCCACATTTCTGTGAGATTGATGCTTGTTACCAACTCTTTCTCGACAGAAAGGAACTCCGCGTCTAATGGATCGGCTTCTGTCCTCGATAATGACCTTACATGATTCTTTACCGCCATCTTACGTATCAATGCGTATGCTTCCTCGTTGCTTCGGAGCATATCCAATGATAAGAAAATACGGTTGTACGGACGTTTCTCCATCCACAGCGGATTGTCATCCTCCAACATGCGAACGATGTTGGTATCCTCACGCCACGTCAATTGGTCTTTCAGGTATTTCAACCGCCGTATTTTCTTGAACAATGCACTCTGGATTTCAATTTGGTTGATATAGTCAATAATTTGATGTTCTATTTCCAACAGATTATGGTCGGCTTCGGTAAAGTCATTGCGAACATCCATGCAGGTGCGTTGCATTTCCGGATGAGTGGCCATGCGGAAAAACACAATCTGACTATCCATCATTTTCTCACACTCTTGCATAAGCACCTTTATCCCTTTCCGCTTTTCATCGAGGTTTTTCAGACGAGTTTTCTTTATTTTGTAGTTGGGTTCCTGCTTGTATGCCACATCTACATTGCGTTTCAAATCTACTACATTCTTGAGTGTCCTCAACCCGATTTTCCGCAGTATCTTCCGTACATTGCTCTGGTACATGAATTTGCGGTGTTCATTGGTTTCCTCCAAGCAATAGTTGATGTTTTCCTTCAAGGAACCGATGTATTCCATGACACTCGACACGCTGATTTCTTCATTCATGTCGAGAACATCTTCAAAGAACTGCACATACACATCTTCCATTTCCAGGAAATCACCATTTTCGTGTATCACTCCATGGTCAATAAGGTACCGTATGCGCTCCTTTTTATAGTCTACGATTTCCATGGCAAAATCCGTACGATAGGCCAATGACTTACGCTTCTCGAACATATCACGGAACAAGAGCTTTTCTCTATCAAGCATCTTGACAAGCTCTTCTATTGTACGGAAATGTGAAATTGCATCCATATTATACCTTATTCATTAAACGTTTGGTCTCTTTCAATTCCTTCTGCAAAAGGCGTACCCGTTCTGCCAAGTGTTCTTGGCTTGGCAAAGCATCCTTTATTCTAATATTATTGTACGTTGCGACTCCCATTGGAGTGTTGATTCCACGGAATGACCATTGGACATCAATTTTATCCATATCAGAACAAACTAACAATCCAATAGTGGGATTATCGTCATCCGATTTCATCAATTCGTCAACAGCATTGACATAATAATTCAGCTTTCCAGCAAACTCAGGTTCGAAAGGTCTGGCCTTCAATTCACAGACAATGTAACAACGCAGACGTATATGATAGAATAGAAGGTCTATCTTGCGAGTACGGCCACCGACCAAAATTTCTTTTTGTCGTCCAACGAAAGCAAAGCCTGTTCCCATCTCCAAAAGGAGGTCTGTCACATTTCTTGTTAAGGATTCTTCCAATTCTTCCTCGTCATATACCTCATGCTTCACTGTAGCAAAACCAAAATCATAGTTTTCTTTCAATACTTCCTGAACAAGTTTGCTCTGCAAAGCAGGCAGATGGTCGGTAAAGTTGTTGACTATCTTTCCTTGATGCTCATAAAGATTTGCTTTGATGCAATTAATGAGAGCAGGTCTGCTGAGTCCCTTTTCTATAACTTGTTGTATGTAAAATAGAGCTTCTTCAAGTTTTTTGTACCGAGTTATAATTTCAATATGCTGTCCCCAAGGAACAAGCGAGAAAGGTAATGGAAACCCTTCATCTTTTATAGTTTCGTCAAATTCTGCAACGGCTCGTTGGAGTTTTATATATTTTTGATTAACAGCAGGTTGTAATTCTCCAATGCCTCGTTGGAGTTTTTCAAGGGGAACTTGACTTGTATAGAAAACATACCATTTCTTCATATACCACAGATTGGAAGCAGAAAATCCTTCCGCATCAGGAAACTCACGCTTCAAATCAAGGCTTACCTGCTCTACCACACCAGCACCCCAACGCTCTTCCGCTTTTTTCTGTACCAAATCCCGTCCAAGTTGCCAATTGAACAAAAGTTTCTCTGCATTCACCTTTACAGCAGCTTTCACCTGAGCCGAGCGATAACGATGCTTCACCTCGGCTATCCAATTCGCATAGTCTGTATCAATGTGAATGTCATGCGACTTTACTATATGTGGTTCTTCTGTTTGCATAAGGTATTCTTCTTTTTATTTAATCCGCGATAAGCATCTGCCAAATCATCTCATGAATCTGCTCCTTCGGCAAGAAATTGCCCATTTTATCGAAACAATCCACTTTACCGAGGTATTCCCTACTGTCCAGCAACTTGATGTATTCCTTATAGACATTTTCTTGCAAGGAAATGGACTGTTCGTGAATGTCTTCCTTACCGTTCAAGTAATCACGGTCGTCACCGGTACGGGTTTCGGACAGATTCTTCTTGATGAACTCCAATGGGACACTTAGGAACAAAGACTTGTCCGGCATGGGTAAGGCATTGCGATGGAACTCGAAATCGAGAATCCAGTTCTTGAGGCTTTCCTTTTCTCCTTCCTCGCTCAGCTTGGCACACTGATAAGCAATGTTGGAATACACATAGCGGTCGGCTATCACATAATAGCCTTCTTCCAGCCAATCGATGATGGTCTGGATATGCTCCTTGCGGTCGCTGGCAAAAAGCAATGCCACCAACTTGGGATGAACCGCATCTACCGTACCGTATTCGCCACGCAAGAACTCGGCTATCAGTTCACCATACACTCCCTTATTCAGCATCGGGAAGTGAATATGTTTGTAAGGAATGTTTCTCTTCTCCAAGGCTTGCTTCAGACATTCCATCTGTGTGGTCTTGCCACATCCGTCCAAGCCTTCTATGACCCAAAATTTGCCTTTCATAATCTTCGATGTTTATCAATGCACAAAGATAAAAAAAAAGAGCTACCCAATGAAGGATAGCTCTTCTTATTGTTAGAGTTTTTATTTAGTTTCAAGATTAGTTGAACCAACGAACGTAGCAGAAGTCCTGACGGTGTGGGAGGTCAACGTTTTCTGGGAACATACGATAGCATACCTTGAAGCTACCAGCGTTAGACAAACAGAACTTCACGTTGTAAGTGTAAAGGTCGCCTTCGCGCTTCACAACTTCCATCGGTTCTACAGAGTAGATGCGTTCCTTGCCTTCAGAATCAGTGTACAAAGTAACCACTTCGATACCGATTGCATTGTCCAAACCCTTCTGGTCTACTACGTGAGTGATAGAGTATTCCTTACCACTTTCGATGTTACCATTGATGATGTCTTCGCTCTTTTCAGTAGAAACTACCTGGATAGCATCCCACTTTTCAGCTACTTGTTCCTTCCAAGCTGCGATTTCCTTAGCCTTAGCATAGTTGTCAGCTACGAGTTCTGCATGACGCTTAGCTTCCTTGCAGTAGAACTTAGTGAAGTAGTCATCCAACTGACGCTTCATAGTGTAGTGAGGAGCAATCTGAGCGATAGAGTTCTTGATAGTCTTCACCCAACCTTCAGAGTAACCCTTCACGTTGCGAGCATAGTACAATGGGAGGATTTCGTTTTCGAGCATACCGTAGATAGTAGCAGCATCCAATTGGTCTTGGTGCGGCTGATACTGGAATGTACGCTTTTCTGTCAACGCCCAACCAGCACCCGGACGGTAGCCTTCCAACCACCAACCATCGAGTACAGAGAAGTTGATTACACCGTTCATCAAAGCCTTTTCACCAGATGTACCTGAAGCTTCCAATGGACGAGTCGGAGTGTTCATCCAGATATCAACACCTGATACCAAGCGACGAGCCAACTTCATATCGTAGTTTTCCAAGAAGATAATCTTGCCCAAGAATTCAGGACGACGAGAGATTTCTACAATCTTCTTGATCAAGCCCTGACCTGCACCATCGTGTGGGTGAGCCTTACCAGCGAACAAGAATTGTACCGGATAGTT
>JAFTTU010000081.1 GCA_017466635.1 Bacteroides sp. | reverse complement strand
ATCTTGTTGCGTTTGGAAGAGGTATAAAGCCACGATTGCTTGACCTTATAAAGGGTCATGACCTCTTCACCCGAATAGAAGTCCAGCACTTCATCGTTTTTCTCTTCCCTCTTTTTCTTTTTGAGCGATGTGGAAGACGAAGCGGACTTTCTCGGTGCAGAGGTACTGCCTGGCAAGATACGATGATAGGGATTGGATGCCAGCATCTGCTCGATGTCGGCTCTACGAATGAATGCCATTCGGTTGCTGATACGGGAGGCGTTCAGTTTACCTGTGGCTACAAGTTTATAGATGTATTGACGGGAACAGCCCATGAGGGTGGCTGCTTTGGAAAAGGTGAGATACTCCAGATGCTGTATCTCCATGAGTGGCTGAGCCAGTTTGAAGAGGTTGTTCTTCTGCATTGCTCTGGCTCGTTTGGACTCTGCCTGACAAGCCTCACTGCAATAGCGTTGCATTCCGCTTCGGGTCTCAAAGGATTGACCACAAAAGGCACATTTCTTGGTTACTTTCATACTGCTTATCGTTTACTAATTTCACTTCTTCATTCTCATGTATCTGAAGTGGTGAACGGAGGTAAACAGCAGTAAACCGTTGTCGCCTTTCTACACGATGTGATAATCCTCACATATCGGGGCGGAATTTGTCGCTCGTTGTAAACGGATGTAAACCCTTGTCAACTATATACACGAAATGACAAAAAATAAGCTCCGCAAATTCTCCACGTCAGAAATATGTCTCAAAAATATGTGGAAATTTGGGAACCATCAAAAAGCAGCCTGAAAGTGTTAAATTTTAGAATGTATTGATAATTAAAGGTTTATACTTGGTTATTTCTGAATAGTTTTGGTTGTTTAGGGCTTCTAAATACAACCACGATAATAAAATCCCGACAATTGTTTTATTAGGTAAAAAATCATAATCTACATTAAATCGCGATAATAAAACATTCGCTACCTTGACATATACATTATCACCAACCGAATGTCTATATGTTTTTCCCAAACAAGGCAGCGCAAACGGTAATAAATCAGGATTATATACAAAGTCATTAAATTGCCTTAGACAATAACGACTAATAACACGTTCATTTCTATCCCGGAATCTTTTCAAATCTGTCAAATTACTCATCGGCATATTCTGTACACTAATTATCCGTCGTTGCCTTGCACGTAAACGATTCGAACAATTAAATATATCCTTAAGTACACCCTTTTCTTTCAATTTACAGGGGAAATAAACATTAAGACTTCCTGAATATAACATATATTTTCAATTAACAAAATGCGCCACCCAATTAAAGATATTGTTTATTGCTTTCTTTCAACTTTAATATTGCATCACTTTCATTTATTTTGATCCACCTTCCATTAATTTTCACTTTGACCAATCCATTCTCAAAATCTAAGATTTCATCATATATACATGAAAGATTAATTGTCTTATCTTTATCTATAAGCCCATATTTCCCATTCTTTTGAAGACGTATGCTTCCTGATTTCAATTGCATTATTTCATTATACTCACATTGTACAACAACAATACCATAAGAATCCACTAAACCATATTTATAATTGTATTTTTTGACTTCCATTCCATTATTTAATGTTCTTACAGACTCCCATCCCCAAGCTCTATCTTCAAGTTCTTCTGGATGCGTCAAAGCATATAACAAATCCTTGGACATGCGCCTTTCAAATCTTGTCTTATAAATCAGATTTCCATTAGCACCATATTTTTGGCATAACATATAGATCTTAGCAGCATTATCACATGAATTCTTACAATCAGAAATTGCATTTATTGCTATATCTCTTAATTTGGTTTCATCCATAAAATTTCTTAAATCACCACCCCTCTCATTTTTAAACTCATCACAAAGCCAATTTACAACAACATCAACATCGTCATTATAGTTTCTTTCATCATCTACAATTTCAGATTGTACATTCGATTCAAAATGTTTAAAAGTTATCAACTTAAGAAATTCATCAAAACACTTAAATTTTATATTATTATAAAAATTTAATACTTCATTGACTAATAGAGAATCGTAACCAACTACTACATCATTGAAGACAATCTTATCAATCTTCAAATATAAATCATTTCGTTTGAGGGTCCGCAATATTTTACCTAGCAAACTCTTTACAGACTCTTCATAGAGTTCCTCCAAATCAACCGAGATTACAGCAGACTCACCATGAGAGAAGTTCTTATCGTATATGTCAACATATTGCGGATGGAACTTCAACCAATGAATATAACCGTTTGGAAGAGTAAATTCAAAATGGCCTTTACATTCTTCACCAAACAGAATCGCTTTTAAATCATTCCACTGAGCAATTATTTTCTGATAATCCTCAGCGTTATCTTGGGTATTAAAGTCTGTAATAAGAGCAATCCCATTCTCCACCTTACAGCTTTTTGCTATCTTCTCTCCTAAGTAAAAGAAGAAATCACCATCCAAATCATGTTTTAGAACTTCAAGTTCTTCATTTGATTGGATTTGCTCATTAGTTATGTTTATATACAGAGTTTTCATGATAATTTATTAAGTTTCTTTTTTAATTGTCTCTGCATTGTTTCATCTTCAATTTGTGGTAAAAGTAATTCGAAGAAAGGTTTATCTTTAGCAGTCATTTCATCCAAACACGTTTCCCAAACATATCTGAAATCAGAATCTTCAAAATCAAATGTTTCTCTACAATATTTACGAATCTGTTGTTCAATCTCTTCTTTCGAGTTTTTGCCGTTTTGCAACTCTAAATCGAAACGTACTTTACTTATTTGTTGCTCTCTAATATTTACTAAAAGTTTTCTCTCATCGGGCGAAAGAAGATAATTTTCCTCATTACGCAAGTGGATAAAGATTCTCTCATAGCTCTTATACAATAACTTGCGTAATTCCTCATTGCTATAAAGTTGAGGGAAATGTTCTTTCATCAATTCAGGGAATATCGGGTCTGTATCGGTTGAACGCAAATGGTGTATGTCGGTCAATGATGCCAGCGTCATTCCAATCTGTGCAGATAAAGCGTCTGACAATAACGCCAAATCCTGTACTGGCTCAATCTTGAAGATGTTATAAATGCCAAATGCGTCTATCTCCTTCATTCTTTCTTCATTGCCGATACGCTCATCAATATGCAAAGATTCATAGATCTTTATGTTTCGCTCCAATATACGTTGTTGCATAAAGAATGGTGTCTTTTCGGTTTCTGTAATATCTGCTTTTGCCAAATCATTCAATACGCCCAATGCAGTTTTTGAACGCTGATAAACTGAAAATGCAAGTATGGCATCAATGTTAATATTGAAATTCAGTTCTGTTCGAACATGTTCGGTAGAGGTATAACCCAATCCCCACGAAGATACCATAATACGGAAATTATTTCCATCGAACCTTGGTTCGAGAACAACACATGGCATATCACGCAAGAAGAAGTGGAGTGTTTCACTCGCATGCATCCCCGGACTGTATTTGTCGTTCCATGCTGTAGGATAGAAAATTACAGGGCGCATACTTCTCCTGTTGTAATGAGCTGTAAAGAAACTTTCCAGACGCTGATAGGTAGTATCCCATATCTGACGACTTAAAATTTCTCTGTTCTTTATCTTTGAATCGACATAAACAGGTGCAACAAAAACATTCAATGCTTCAGGGTTTTCAGCATATTTCATTACATCGCTTGCAACATCAGCCAAATTACATTCTGCCACTTCTTTATCATTGCTAGCCACTGTAAAGCGCAACAAGGATGCAAGTGAATGCGGTCTGTTTTTAAGTAAAACAAGTGGCGAGATGTTCAGCGGAAAATTCTTCAAAGCATCTTGAACCATACGATCTTGTAATAAATTCTGAGCATTCTCGCGAGCAACGAGAATTTGAGTCTCTCTCATAGCCATCGCATTGAAACGAGCAATCTCTCTACTATTCTTGATATTCATTTCATTAAGAGCAATCGTTAATTTTGCTCTTTGCTCCTCCAACTGTTTCTGGACTTGTAAACGACGCATTTCTATACGCTCTTGGAATGCCATTCTATTTGCCTCCATCTCCATCTGGAAGTGACGCTGTTCTGCATCCCTCTGCCTTTGAAATGCCTGCTGTTGAGCATCACGCTCAGCCTGGAACATCTGATTCTCTTTCTGCTGACGCTTTTGGAATTCTTGCAATCTATCATCACGCTCTTTTTGAGCTTTGAACTGTGGTTGATATTTTATAGGTACAACATAATCGACAATTTTGTTAATTGCCATTACACCTCCAATACCGCCTAATGCTCCTATTAAACTTTCAATTATTGCCATAATATTACTCTTCTAATGTATTATCAAATATGTTGTCTAAATCGTTATTATCGAAGCTATCTCTATCAAATCCATTGTTAAATGAATCAAATTGAGATAAGTCATCACTATATTCGGGAATGGTCAGCAATGGAGCAGATGTTATATCCATACCATCGTTCCAATCTATGTAATTATCCGTAGGGTTCATAATCAAGTTATCATTGCCCATAGTTAATCCTAAATGATTAATATCATTGACTATGTCGATGACTTCGGACAACATTGAGTCACTACCCATTTTGTTTTGAATCAATGAACATTCTTCCATATTGGCGTTGCCATCAAGATAAGCAGCCAACATCTCATCTGAAATATTATCGTTCCAATCAATCATAATAATCCTCCTTTCTGCCCATCAGCATTCGTAGTTGCAATAACGCACGACGATGGATGTTATATAGGTTATCAACTGTAACATTCATTTGCTCTGCCAATAAATCAGGACGCATCTCTTTTAAATCTAGCATCTCTATTACTTGACGATAGCGTATGTTCTGCATTCTATTCAAAGCATCGTGAATGTCAATTCTTCGCTCTACACAGAAATTGGGATTAAATCCATAGTCTGTTTTTCCATTTAGAGCCTGTGATGTTTCTGATTCTATCAGTACTTCTCTCTTTTTTTGGAAATATCGTACGGCTACAACACTTGTCCATGTTGTCAATTTGCTACGATAATCGAATTGCTTTATTTTATGCCAATCGTTCGCTTGTAGGTAAATATATAATTCACTGATAAGAGTATTCTCATCTATCTGATAATCAAAAACGCTCTGAATGATATACGCGAACAACGATTTGCATTTCTTGAAAAAGAAATACTCAATCATCGAATGATCATTGTTTACGATGCCATTAATGATTTGTTCGTCGGTATATTGTTTTAAATCCTTCATCTTCTATTAATCCCAAATCATAGGTTTTCGCACTTGCTCGTCTCCATATGGCATTTGATGAATATCCGTTTCGTTTGACATGCCTTTCTCTGTTCCGTAATATGTGAGAAAAGGTTTATGCCACTGTTTGGTATAATTGATGGCTTCTTGCAACAGTTTTTTATCCCCTTTGCATTCAAAAAGAAAACGATTCAAATCATGATTATCCAAAAATAGCCACAATTGAAAATCAGAAGGATAATTTGCAAAGTGTTTTGTGATTAATCGTTTAAGTTTCGTATTACCTTCTAATCCTCTATTGGTTTTCACTGCATTGCATATCAATTCTTGATAACGAAAATCAAAAACACCATCTAATATCCCGATATATTCCATTTGTCGAGCCTCTTGTGCAGAGTATCGAAACTTATTCAAAAAATATCGAAATGGATTACGAGGTTTAAAATCTAATTTGCCCCATACCTCACCAATAATCTGTACATTAGGATATTGTTTCTTCAAAGCAGCATTAAATGTTTTCCAAAAGTTGTATGTCGGGCCCGTTGCATGGTCTAAACGAATTGCATCAAATCCTACTTCACACAATTTAAGTCCTCTATCAATAAAAAATTGTTGAACTTCTGCATTATCTGTATTAAACATAGGCAAGAAATCCAGATTGGCAAAGCCTTTCACCTTACCTTCTATATCAAATAAAAACCAATCCTTATGTTTACCATCAGCATATAGTGAATTAGAAATATGACAATGATTGGGAACAAAATCTGCAACAATTATCATATTGCGTTTATGAACCTCTTGAACAAGTAAATTCACATCACTCCACGTTCCGAAATGAGAATCGACCTTATCGTAATCAGTAATATGATATCCATGGTATCCATTTGTTTGATAGAACGGAGTGAGCATGATACCATTCACACCAAGCCCTTGAATGTAATCAAGTTTCTCGATTACACCCTTAATGTTTCCACCATTAAACCTACGCTCCTTGAATTTTGCGTTAGGATAGAAACGGTCTATCATTATGTGGTAGATTAGTTCAAACTCCATCTATACTAATACTGTAAAAATTATCACCCAGATAACTATAAAAAAAAGAGGAATAAATTTAAACGGCATTAACCATTCAAATTTATTAATTAATTTATCTCTACATTTTTTACATTCTTTGTCCTCGGGATACATCTGTTTATTCATACATCTTACCCAATTCTCTATACCAATATTATCTATTGATGGAACGGTTTTGCTAATGATACTATCAGTTATGAGACATACTGGAGGATAATCTTCAATAACATTTTTGTTTTCTTCTAAAAATTTATCCCATGCACTCATAGCCATAGCAATCGCTTTTGCACTTCGCCAAGCTGCAAATAGAAAAGAAATTGATGTAATTATACCTATTAACACAGCAATAGCTAATAAGCATTTTTTTATATCATTACAAAAGGAACAATAAGTAGAAAAAGAATCTTCCAAACATATATTACAAACAGCAGTAAATAAGAAACTTTGGATAGCTACAAACCAATTGTTCCTAGAACTCCGTAGTATATTCTCACTCTTAATCATCTCTCTAATGATATTGTGATAATTTGCTTTGTCATTTTCACTCATCATAACAGTTAATTTTTGTTTTACAATTTTTTCTATGTAAGAGATACTACGACAAATGGAACCAGCAAATTATTAGTCGGTATTTTGTTTTGCTAATCTGCTTATGCTAAACAATCATACATAATTTTGCCTTTTTATTCTCCTTAAAATGGTGTTAATTGCTTTATTATGCGTAATTTTACAGTAAATTAAGTATCTCTTACATAGAGAGAATCATTTTGTTAAACATCTTTGCTTCTTACAAATCTTTTAATAACCGAGCGTTGCTCTATCTACTACTGCATTATCCAATGATGCCATTATCTTTCTGCGCATAGTCCGAAATACCCTATTCCTATACCGATGGTTTCGGGAGAATATTGGAGGTAAGTCCAATATCGGAAGGATTATTACCGCCTCCTCGGTTTACTGCATTAGACAATGCGGATGTGTCGGTCTTCATGTACCGTTCATCGTTTCGATTAACGACATAAAAAAGCGTGGAATCGTCTTGATACGTCTTATTAATAGAGCGTCAAGAAACGCCTTTCTATGTCTGATCTCTCCTCCCACCCATTCTGCTATTACATATTATCATGTATTTGCTCGGCGTGGACCGCCTTTAAAATCAGGCATGAGTGACTAATAGCAAAGTTAGGAATAATTTTTCATTCCATACAAGTAAAAAGAGCAGAATCTTTAAAGAAAATTAAAAAGTAGATTCCTTTAATAGAAAACTTAAACAAAATGACCATTTTTGAAAAATAAAACAGTTATTATGAAAATACTATTCGTTTGTACTGGAAATATTTGCCGATCGCCAGCGGCCGAAGTTATACTCAAAAAGTTATTGGCAGACAACAAGCTTAGTAACATATACGTAGAATCTGCCGGCACACATGAAAGGGACAGCTGTCCCAGAGACGAAACAATGGTAAACATCGCAAAAGAGCACGGATACCCCATGTCAGGCAACAGCCTAACAATAACCCCAAAGATGTTATCAGAAGCAGATTTGATTATTGTTATGACTGAGAAACATCGTGAAGATGTAAGGGAGATGATGCATCAAAGCCAATGGAATAAAGTACACCTGTTCATGGAATATTGCTTCAATGAAAACGGACCTGTACACGACCCTTGGTTCGGTACTGAATATCTATATCGGACAACATTCAAGACCCTCGAAAAGGGATGCATGAATATCATCCAAAAATTAAGCTTTGAAATCCAAAATCAATAAACCACCCGAATAGCCCGCAATCCAATGTGGGCTTTCGTTTTTCCTGAGCTTTCGTATTGCGTTTTAGGGTCTTCGATGACCTTCTTTGCCGAAGAAGAAGCATGAAGCAAATGCAAGTGATTATCTTTCCAGAAAGCAAAGCCTACATGCACGATGTCCAGTCCTTTGATATTGGTCACCATAGCCAAGATATCACCATCCTTTATTTTCAGTTCCTCTGGTGGAAGATTCAGCTTTTCTTTCGGGATGTACGAAACGATTGTTCCTTGCCAATTCTTTTCTTGAGCAGCCATTACCTCTACCAAAGCAGGATTCTTTTTCATCGGCTGATAACTATCTACATGTGTCGTCATGAAGTTGAGCCACAACTCCTGAGGCTGAGCACACGAGGTTTCCGATGTACATTCCTTGACGAATCCCATTTGCTCGTTATTTCGAATCCAATCACTGAAGTAATGCAAGCGTGAAGCATAACCATCCAATACCCCATCCCGATAGCGAACATCCGTCAAAGCCTTCTTGAATCCATCAAAGCTTCTGGCATCTCTCTTGTCCGCTATACACAAGGCAAGTACCGTTTCAACAAAAGTGGTACAATCCAATTGGTCAACATGAACCACCAATTGCTCTTCTTCATTTCCATCCAAAGTAGCAGCTACATATGGCACTCCCAACATCTTTTTGGCAAAATGCAAGGTACGGCAACTATCTTGAGGCAAGCTGATGGCTTCCTTCAACCAATTCTCCACTTTGATACTATCCTGTTTGTTGGCAAAAAGTGAACAAGCACTCCAAAGAATGATTCCTACAATAAACAAATGCTTCATCATATCCTACATATATATAAGAACGGGCAATTCACCCAATGTTCATTGCCCGCTCCCAACAAAAGATTTATACCTTATTCCTTTTCTCTTTCCAAATAAGCAATCGGTTGGCCCTTACGAACCATCTGACCTTGCTTAACTGTGATTTCTACAATGCGACCAGTGAAACCAACATGAACTTTTTCAAAGCCGCCCCATGGTGTAGAGATGTAGCAGAAGAAGTCATCCTGATTGTACTTGGTACCCACAGATGGTGAGCTGGATGGACCTTCAACCGAAAGTTCGAACAATACTTGTCCGTTGTTCGGCGCAAGGAGAGCATCTGCCTTCGCACGCTTGATTTTCAATATTTCTTCGGCATTGAAACCGCTCTTGGCCATTTCAGCATCCTTGGCACGTTCCAAATCCTTCAAGAAACGTTCCTTAGCCACACCCGACTTATAGTCACGGTATTGGCGGTCGTGCATAGCGAGTTCGAAAAGTTCTTCATCGTCTTCACCGTATTCCCAACCGTTTTCGTCCATTTCCTTGCGATAAGTGTCGAGGGCATCCGGATAATTGCTTTGTGGGTCTTCGCTAGTGAATTGCAAGCCCTTGCTCTTCGCCAATTCGATGATTTCAGGAGCCAATTCGCCCGGAAGCTTACCGCTCTTGCCGAGAATCATGTCCCAAGTATTGTTGTCAATCATCGTCCAACGGTCTTCGCCCTTCACACGTTGCATCACATTCATCAATGCCACATTCTTCACATACTGGCTGAACGGAGTCACCAATGGAGGATAACCCAACTTCGGCCATACATATTCTACTTCTTCGAAGAGCATTACTACAAGGTCGTCGAGCAACATCGGTTCCTTGCCTTGTCCCTTCAAGATAAGGTTGATACCGGAGTGTACGCCCTTCAAGTCGGCCATCATCGAACCCATCATACCGCCCGGGAGACCACAACCGAGAAGCAATGAAGACATGTGCTTGTTGGTAGGATCCATGAAGTAACCCAAGAAATCGTCGATGAATTCCTGAGTCAAGCTACGGGCCTTCATGTAAGCGTTCATGTTGATTTCAGGTACCTGGAAGCCTGCATCCTTCAACATGGCCTGTACGGAGATTACGTCCGGATGTACCTTACCCCAAGACATAGGCTCGATAGCCACGTCGATGATATCGGCTCCGTTTTCGCACACTTCGAGGATAGATGCCATAGAAAGACCAGGACCTGTATGTCCATGATATTGGATAATCACTTCAGGATGTTTTTCCTTGATGTTCTTCACCAACTTACCCAAGAAAGCCGGACGACCGATACCCGCCATATCCTTCAAACAGATTTCAGGAGCACCGGCAGCAATCAACTGGTCAGCAATGTTCGAGTAATACTCTACAGTATGGCATGGAGAGAACGTAATACAAAGAGTAGCTTGAGGAATCATACCACCTTCCTTGGCATATTTAATGGAAGGAATGATATTTCTAACATCATTCAATCCGCAGAAGATACGGGTAATATCCACTCCTTGCTTATATTTAACCTTATACATCAACTTACGTACATCGGCAGGAACCGGATACATACGCAAGCCATTCAAACCACGGTCGAGCATGTGAGTCTGAATGCCTGCTTCATGCAACGGCTTGGTAAATGTACGGACAGCCTTGTTCGGGTTTTCACCATACAACAAGTTAACTTGTTCGAAAGCTCCACCATTTGTTTCTACACGAGCGAAACATCCCATTTCCACAATTACAGGAGCAATGCGAGCTAATTGGTCAGCACGTGGCTGATATTTACCAGAGGACTGCCACATATCGCGGTAGACCAAACTGAACTTAATTTCCTTCTTCATAAATTAGTTTAGATTTAAGGCATAAATATACCACAAATATAGCCATTCCTAAATGAAAAAGCCCATAAAAACCGAAGTATTTTATGGGCTAAAATATGTTTGATATCACATTCTGAGCTATTCTCCCTTCAATACGGGTAAACAGATGTTATACTTGACGGAAAGTGTACGTGCGAGGAAGACCACAACGCCACAAATAATCTGACATTGATAAGCTTCCAATTCCATCAGCATACAAATCCAATAGGACAAACCACCTATCACACAAGCCATCGCATATATCTCCTTACGGAAAATCAAAGGTACTTCGTTGATGAAGACGTCACGCAACATACCACCGGCAGCACCCGTCATACTACCCATGATGATGGCCACCCAAAAAGGATGTCCCAACGTGATGGCTTTCTCAAACCCTACTACGGTAAACAACGCCAAACCAATGGTGTCGAAGATAAAGAACGTATTGTTCAGATGAATCAAATACTTACTGAAGGCGATTACCCAAAACAACGAGAAGGCCGTACACAGAAGGTACATCGGGTCCGTCATCCATACAGGTGTCACATCAAGCAACACATCACGCATGGTACCACCACCAATCGCTGTTACAAAACCTACCACATACGCTCCGAACCAGTCGAACCGTTTCGCAGATGCCAATCGGATACCAGAAATAGCAAAGGCAAAGGTTCCGATAAAATCCAATACTTGAACAAACGTTATCATCTTTTCTGATTTTTACGCAAAGAAACAAATAATTTCCATAAAAGAATCAATTTCCCATAAAAAAAACGCCTCGACATTCCTGAAAAATATCGAGGCGTTTTCTGTAAGTCATCACCAAGTGTAAGATAAACCGAATGTGAGCATTTCCTTCAACTGGAAATAAGAGTCATTCTCTTCCGTCAATGTTACACCATCATCGTAACGTGCATGAATGAACAACTTGGTAGACAAATAGCGGTTCAATTGGAAATTGAAGGTATTTTCCCAACTCGCTATTACCTTATCATAAGTCGTAAAGTATTCAAATTTGGTCAAGTAAGAAATGTTTTTGGCAATCTTCCAATCCAAGTTCGCCGTAATCTTCGAACCGAACAAGTTGGCCGATGTATGTCCAGGTTCCACATTGAAAGCAGACGGATTGACAATCTCGTCATTGCTGATATATACAAATGTATAAGAGAATGGCGCACCCATCAATGACAACTTGTATTTCTTCTTATCCAACTTGTAGTCCATACCGACAGAGATGTCCAATTGAGCCGGAGACAAGAAATTCGAAATCATGTCATTGGTATTCGTCTTGTAATTCGGGAAGAACTGAGTCTTGAATTCAGCGGCAAGGGTATAGTACAAATTCTTGATGGCACGTACACCAAGCTTACTGTTCAGACGGAACAGGTCGGCATTGGTCTTGTACGAGTGAACCGTATCCGAAGGTGCCGTAATAAAACCTATCTTGATTTCCAATGAGTTTTCAAATTGAACCCGTTGTCTATCGTCATAATTGGATGTCAATTTCAATTCAGACAAAAGGGCATTCGTACTTTCCCCCCCTTGGTACCAGTTGTCCGAAATACCCACTTGAGTGAATTGCATGGAAGCTGCTGCTGTCTTTTTCCAGAAATTCGGTTTCAACACGCGGAACTCATTCTCTGCATTCGCCTTTTCTACCGGATTGGTTACTTGCATATAGGTCTTCACCTTTTCCTGGCGAGGTGTATTAACTACCTGAACATCGTCCAACAAAATAGCATCAGCAAAATACATTTCATTTCCTACTACTTGCTCAGGATGTTGCAAGTAGAAATTCAAGAGCACCTTGTTCACCCAACGGTCAACCGCTGCCGTTGTTTGCATATCCGGCAATTCATAAATTGGGAACGACTCCTTTTTCACCAAATAAATAGAGTCACAAGCATTCATTCCCAAATGGTCGCTAGGTTCCCATTCGAAAGAAAAAGCTTGCTCTACCGGCGAGAAATAATAAGTAGGTGGGACAAACAACTTATAAAAATCAGATTTCAGCTTCACTCCTCTTGGAGCAGGCGCATCCATATCTTCCCACAAACGATGATAAGCATAATAAGATGCACTAATATCACGCAATGAATCTTCAAAATTCTTCATCACTTGACTATTGTACGTGTTTTGAGCCGACAACGCCAAGAGAAAAGCTGAGAAAATCAATGTTATAGTCAGTCGTTTTTTCATAATCATTCCTTTATCGTCAATAATCTTTTATCTATTTCTGTTTTGCAAATTTACACTTATTTTTCATTATTGCCAAGACAGCACCGAAAGTTTTAGTTGAAAGGAACTATTATTCGGAAAAGATTTTGTATTTTTGCGGCTTGAAAAAAAGTGAGGTATTGAATATTATTCATTTATAACTATAAAGTAAGAATCAGAAATGGACAAAAACACGTTAGTGGGATTCGCGCTGATTGGAGCCGTATTGATAGGTTTCAGCATCTACAATCGTCCTAGTCAGGAGGAAATGGAACGTGCACAGCGTTACCAGGATTCCATTCAAGCAATTGCTCTACAGGAAGCAGCCAAGCTTGAAGCTGAAGCTGCCGCTCAAAGCGCACAAGCTTTGACACTAGACTCAACTTCTTTGTTCTTCGGTGCCAACCAAGGTACAGAACAATTCACTACATTGGAAAACAATTTGGTCAAGGTGACTTTCTCCAACAAGGGTGGTCGTGTAGTATCGGCTACATTGAAGGACTACAACAACCAACAAGGTGAACCTTTGACATTGTTCAACGAAGAAGAATCGGCCATGAACTTCGCTTTCGAAGGAAAGAACGAAAACATCTTGACCGAAGACCTGTTCTTCCAGCCAATGAACGTAACAGACAGTACAGTAACCATGCGTTTGCAGACTACTGGTGCTGGATACATCGATTTCGCATACCGTTTGCTTCCGGAGTCGTATATGGTAGATTTCAATGTTCGAGCACAAGGTATGCAAAACTTCTTCCCAGCCGCTTTGAAGACCGTCAATATCGATTGGTTCCAACGTGCCCGTCAACAGGAAAAAGGTTTCGACTTTGAACAACGTTACACTTCTTTGACTTACAAGCCAGTAGACGATGGTTCGGATTACTTGAGCGAAATGAGCGATGACAAGGAAACGTTTGAAGAACCGATGCAATGGATTGCTTTCAAGAACCAGTTCTTCTCTAGTGTACTTATCGCTAACCAGAACTTCGAAAATGTAACTTTGGAATCGACTCTTCAGAAAGAAGGTAGCGGTTACATGAAGGACTACAATGCAGACATGACTACTTTCTTCGACCCGACAGGCAAGAAAGCTACAGAATTGCAATTGTACCTCGGCCCTAATCACTTCAAGACATTATTGGCAACCAATGATTTGGTCATCAACCAGGATGAAGACCCTGAATTGGAAGACTTGGTATACTTGGGTTGGCCGCTTGTACGTGAAATCAACCGTTGGTTTACCATCAACTTGTTCGACTGGTTGTCAGGTTGGGGCTTGAACATGGGTCTTGTATTGTTGCTCATGACTATCATTGTAAAGGCAATCGTTTATCCGGCTACATATAAGTCATATATGTCATCGGCCAAGATGCGTGTATTGAAACCATACATCGAAAAGATTAATGCCAAATATCCGAAGCAGGAAGACGCATTGAAGAAGCAACAAGAAACCATGCAACTTTATAGCGAATATGGTGTAAGCCCAATGGGTGGTTGCTTGCCGATGTTGATTCAGATGCCGGTATTCATGGCGTTGTTCTTCTTTGTACCAAACGCTATCGAACTACGTCAGGAAAACTTTCTTTGGGCACCGGACTTGTCTACTTACGACGATGTCATCAACTGGGGAGTAAACATTCCTTTCTTGGGTGACCACTTGAGCTTGTTCTGCTTGTTGTTCAGTGTAACCAATATCTTGAACACATGGTACATGATGAAGCAACAAGATACAGGCCAGCAGCAGATGCCAGGTATGAAGATTATGATGTATTTGATGCCAGTAATGTTCATCTTCATCTTCAACAGCTACTCATCAGGTTTGAACTATTACTACTTCATCTCTGGTTTGATTGGTATCCTTACTACCATCATCTTGCGCAAGACCACCAACGAACCGAAGTTGCTTGCTATCCTCGAAGCCAACAAGGCAAAGATTAAGCAACAGAAAGTCAGCAAGGGTACCCAAGGCGGCCTGATGGCTAAGTTGGAAGCTCTTCAGAAAGAACAAGAACGTTTGCAAAAAGAACGTATGGAACGTATGAACAAGAAATGATACACATTAAAAAAAGGATGTTCGATTTGAACATCCTTTTTTATTTATTGCTTATTGTTATTCCTTCTTTTTGACCGGATCACAAGTCAACCCGATTCCCAGTTTCTTGAATATCTTCTGGTCAACTTCACTCAACATGACCGTACAATGCACCTGACATCCCTGTAATTTAGGCAACTGGTCTATCGCCTTTCTACAATCTTCATCATGGTTGCTCAACAAAGAAATTGCCACCAATACTTCATCGGTATGAAGACGTGGATTGTGTCCATGCAGATATTCCACCTTGGTCTTCTGAATCGGTGCAATCAGTTCTTCCGGAATCAATTTCTTTTCATGAGGGATATTAGCCAGATGCTTGGTAGCATTCAACAACAAAGCGGCACATGGGCCCAAAAGCGAACTGGAGCGTGAGGTAATGATAGTACCGTCCTGAAGCTCGATAGCTGCACATGGCACACCTTCTGAAAGTTCACGTCTCTCATGAGCAGCCACCGTTGTACGGCGATAATCCGTGGTCAGCTTGGCTTGCTTCATGATGAGCGCAATCTTGTTCACTTCGTTTTCATTGTCACCCTTCTCGGCCAACTTGCACAATGCATAATAATATCTACGGATAATCTCTTCGCGGGCAGCACTGCAACATACATCCTCGGCACTCATACAATAGCCAATCATGTTGACACCCATATCGGTAGGCGACTTATATGGACTTTCTCCATAAATACCTTCGAAAATGGCATTCAGCACAGGGAAGATTTCGATGTCACGGTTATAATTTACCGCGATGTTACCATAGGCTTCCAAATGGAACGGGTCAATCATGTTCACATCATTCAGGTCAGCCGTAGCAGCTTCGTAAGCCATATTGATTGGATGCTTCAACGGGAGATTCCATACCGGGAATGTTTCGAACTTCGCATAACCGGCCTTCACTCCTTTCTTATTCTCCTGATATAGCTGGCTCAAGCAAACCGCCATCTTACCGCTACCAGGGCCTGGAGCTGTAACAATCACCAACGGACGGGTAGTTTCCACATAATCGTTCTTACCGAAACCTTCGTCCGAATCAATCAAAGCTACATTATTAGGATAGCCATCGATGGTATAGTGATAATACACCTTGACACCTAAACGTTCCAAACGAGCACGATAAGCATCTGCGCTGGATTGTCCGTTATAATGAGTAATGACCACTCCACCGGCATACAAGCCTACCTTCTCGAACTCGCCACGCAAGCGAAGCACATCCTCATCATAAGTGATGCCCAAATCGCTACGCATCTTGTTCTTTTCAATATCAAGTGCACTGATGACCATCACGATTTCCGCATAGTCACTCAGTTGCATCAACATACGCAACTTACTGTCCGGATGGAAACCAGGCAGCACACGGCTAGCATGGTTGTCATCAAACAATTTACCCCCGAATTCAAGGTACAATTTATCACCGAACTGAGCAATACGCTCCTTGATGCGTTCGGATTGTATCTTGAGATACTTTTCGTTATCAAAACCTTTTCTCATATAATTTTACCTATATGGAGTACAAAGTTACGATTTCTTCTTTAGGTTACAAAGCAAAAAAAGCAAAAAACACACATAAAGAAGCGCAAGGCATCGCTTGCGTATGTATGAGCTTCTTTAAGTGCTTACACAATGCTTTGTCAGTACTTACATTTTTCAATATAGAAATGACTAAAATCTATATTTTCATTTCTTTTACAATATTTAATTTCCTATCTTTGCCACCAAATAACATTTATCAATTAATTAACTTTATGAAATTCAAGAATCAATTCTTAGTTGCGGCTATGGCTGTCGCACTATGTGGATGCGCTGGAGAACAAAAGCCAGCCAACCCGTTGTTCAGTGATTTCACCGCTCCGTTCGGCATCGCTCCGTTCGAAGAAATCACAGTTGACCATTTCCGTGAAGGTATGTTGAAGGGCTTGGAAGAACAGAAAGCTGAAATCGAAGCTATCATCAACAGCACTGAAGAACCTACTTTCGAAAACACTATCAAGGTACTCGACCAAGGTGGTGAATTGTTGAGAAAAGTTAGAGGTACATTCGGTCCTCTCGCAAGCGGTAGCGCTACAGACGAAACCCGTGCTCTCCAGAAGGAAATGTCTCCTATCTTCTCGGCTCATAGCGATGATATCTACATGAACCAGACTCTTTTCGCTAAGGTAAAGGCTGTATATGACAAGAAGGAAAGCCTCAACCTCACTAAGGAAGAAAACACTATCCTCCAGAACATCTACGACCGTTTTGTAGATAGCGGTGCTTTGTTGAACGATGAACAGAAAGCTGAATTGAGAAAGTTGAACACTGAACTTTCTATGTTGCAGCTCCAATTCGGTCAGAACTTGACTCACGAAACCAACAAGACATTCGTAACAGTTGACAATGTAGAAGAACTTGCAGGTCTTCCGGAAGCTAACATCGCTGCTGCTGCCAAGATGGCTGAAAAGAACGGCCAACCGGGCAAGTACATGTTCAACATGCAACGTCCTAGCTGTAACCCAGTTCTCCAATATTGCCACAACCGCGAATTGCGTGAAAAGATTTACAACGCATACTACAACCGTGGTAATGTAGGCAACGAATACGACAACAAGGAAATCTCTCGCAAGATTCTCCAACTCCGTCTCCAGAAGGCTAAGTTGATGGGTTACAACAACTATGCTGAAGTAGCTATCAAGGACCGTATGGCAAAGACTCCGGAAGCAGTTTACAACCTCCTCGAACAAATCTGGGAACCGGCTGTAAAGAAGGCTAAGGAAGAATTGAACGACATCCGCGCTGAAATCAAGAAGGAAGGCAAGAACTTCGAACCTGCAGGTTGGGACTACATGTACTACCTCGACAAGGCAAAAAAGGCTAAGTTCAACATCGACGATGCATTGGTTAGCGAATACCTCGAAATCAACAACGTATATCAAGGTATCTTCCACGTGGCCAACAAGCTTTATGGCTTGACATTCAAGGAAATCACTGACCAAGTTCCTTCTTACGAACCGACAGCTAAGTGCTACGAAGTAATCGACAAGGACGGTACTACATTGGCAGTATTCTATGCTGACCCATTCCCACGCGATGGTAAGGGTGCCGGTGCATGGTGTACAAGCTTCCGTGGCCAAAGCTACGAAAACGGTGTACGTGTCATCCCTCACGTTGTAAACTGCTGTAACATGACTGTAGCTAGCGGTGATAAGCCTGCCTTGCAGACTATCGACAACGTAGAAACTCTCTTCCACGAATTCGGTCACGCTCTTCATAGCTTCTTCCGCGATGTACAGTATAACGGTGCATCAGGTACTGAACGCGACTTCGTAGAACTTCCTTCACAAATCAACGAACACTGGGCATTCGAACCTGCAGTATTGAATGTATATGCTAAGCACTACAAGACAGGCGAAATCATCCCGATGGAATTGGTGAAGAAGATTCAGGAAAGTGGTCAGTATGGCAACGGTTTCGCAACTGTAGAAAACTTGGCTGCTTCATTGGTAGATATGGATTTGCACGTATTGACAGAAATTCCTGAAGATTTCGACGTAATGGCTTACGAACAGGAAAAGTTGAAAGCTCGTGGTATTCCTTCACAGATTCTCCCACGCTACCGCGTGACTAACTTCAGCCACACAATGGGTGGTGGTTACACTGCTGGTTACTATAGCTACAAGTGGGCAGAAGTTTTGGATTGCGATGCTTACCAAGCATTTGTTGAAACAGGTGATATCTTCAATCAGGAAGTGGCTGAAAAGTTCCGCAAGTACGTCCTCACTCCTGGTGGTATCGACGATGGTATGACTATGTACAACAACTTCCGTGGTCGTGACCCACAGATTGATGCATTGCTCGAAAACAATGGTTTGAAGTAATTCCATCATACCCTCATAAAAAAAAGGTTGCCAATCGGCAACCTTTTTTTATGGAGTATCATCAATGATTATTGTCTCTTCAAGAACTCAACTATTTCGCTGATGTAACCGAATGCCATGCAAACGTGAGTATCAGCAGCACCGTAATAGATAGTTACCTTGTCACCTTCGCGGAGAGCTGAGCAAGGGAATACCACATTAGCCACATCGCCTACCAATTCGTAAGGAGCAGCCGGTGCAAGCAAGTATTCCATGCTACGATAAAGCACCTTGCTAGGATCTTCCTTGTCGAGGAGTACTGCACCCATGGTGTAGCGATAGCCGTTGCAAGTAGTGATTACACCGTGATAGAACATCAACCAACCTTCGTCAATCAAGATAGGCACATTACCTGCACCAATCTTGGTACATTGCCATGCACTCTGTTCGAACGGCATCTTTTTCATTACACAACGATGTTCACCCCAATACTTCATGTCCGGGCTATAGCTCAAGTAAATGTCACCGAACGGAGTGTGACCATTGTCGCTCGGACGAGAAAGCATCGCATACTTACCATTAATCTTTTCAGGGAAGAGCACACCGTTACGGTTGAACGGAAGGAATGCGTTTTCGCATTGATAGAATTCCTTGAAGTCGAAAGTATAGCCGATACCGATAGTAGGTCCGTGATAGCCGTTACACCAAGTAATCCAATAGCGGTCTTCGATCCAAGTCACGCGAGGGTCGTACTTGTAGTCACTTTCAATCATGTCGGTATTGCCCGCCTTGAACACGATAGGTTCATGGTTGATTTCCCAATTGATACCATCCTTCGAGAAGCCTGCGAAGATATTCATCTGTACACGCTTGTTGTCGCAACGGAATACCCCTGCAAAGCCATCACCAAAAGGCACGACGGCACTGTTGAAAATACTATTTGAAGAAGGTATACTATAACGGTCGATTACCGGATTTTCACTATAACGCCAGACAATGTCCTTACAACCTTCAGGACGATCTTGCCAAGGAATGTTTTTTGCCATAATTTGTCTTTTTGTTGTTTAAGTTATTGATTATTTTCTAAACTCTTTCAATTGTTCACCGATTTCCTTCATACGCTTGGTAGTCAAAGGATAGATGATGATGAAGATAGCCGAGAGGACAGCGATACCTGCAGGAATCCAACTCATCAACAACTGGATACCATGGATAGCTTCTTCTGTCTGTACGGCACCTTCTTCGGTATTGAAGCCAAAAGCAGCCAAGAGCCACATCACGGCAGCACCACCGAATGCACCACCAAACTTCTGAGCCATGGACGATGAAGAGAAAATCAAGCCAGTAGAAGCAGTCTTGAACTTCAATTCAGCATAGTCCGAAATGTCAGCATACATACTCCATACGAGTGGAGAAATGATACCGGTCAAGATGCTGATGAGAATCTGAAGAATCAACAAAGTCCAATAAGCACCTGTACCTGTTGTCGGCACGAAGTAGAAGGCAATACAGAGTACGATCAAACCTACCAATGAATAAAGGAAGGTACTCTTCTTGCCAAGCTTGAGGGTAATCGGAGTAGTCATTGCCACACCAGCCATATTAGCCACTTCACCTATCGCCAAGAAGATACCTGCATAGAACAGGAAGTCGATGGAGAAGAAGCTGAGGTGTGCATCGGCTGCAATCAAAGTTGTGAAGAAGAACGGGATAGCTGCATAACGGATAGCGTTGAAGAAGTTGAAGAACAACACGCCACCGAGCAAAATCCACCAAGGACCGTTATGAAGCAACGAGCCGAGGTCGTCCTTCACGCTGGTAGTCTTTTCTACGGTCTTCACATTTTCGCGGGTCATGAAGAAAGTAAGCACGAAGAGCAAGAAGCAAGTCACGCCTACCACCATCATGGCATATTGCCAAGCCTGAGGGTCACGAGTGAGAGTTTCGCCTGCCTTCAAAGTGCCGAGCATGTTGGCAAAGAAGTTACAGAGCGGTTCCCAGAATGCCAATACGATGAACGAACCTGCGTAAGCGAAAAACATACGGAAAGAAGAGAATACGGTCTTTTCGTCCGAGTCTTCGGTCATTACACCCAACATCGAGCCGTAAGGCACATTGATACCGGTGTAGACAGTCATCATTAATATATAGGTAAAGAACGCCCAAATAGTATTGCCCGGTTCGCCAAATTCAGGCTTAGTGAAAAGCATCACACCTGCCACGGCAAACGGTATAGCCATCCACAACAAATACGGACGATACTTACCCCAACGGGTCTGTGTACGGTCGGAGATGATACCCATCATCGGGTCGGACACCGCATCCCATATACGAGTTACCAACATCAATATCCCTGTCACTTCCAGGCTCAGCTGAAACACTGTCGCATAGAAGATAGGTAGATACGCACTAAAGATTTTCCAAAAAGCCGACGACGACATGTCGCCGAAACCATAACCGATTTTTTCTTTCAATGATGCCATTGTGTTTTCCTTTTTATATTTTTATTAAGATTATTTCTCGCCCATGTTAAGCAATATGCAAAAATAGCACAAGCCATCCAAAAAGCAAAGAGAATGATTGTTTTTTTATCAACAAAGCATTTGGTTTTCCTCAATTATTCCTAACTTTGACACACATTTAGGCATGATGAATAATCAATCTATACAATATAAAACCTTAAGAGTATCTATCGTATGAAAAAAAGAAAAAGTTATTTGGCTGGCCTCTTGTTGCTTGCAAGCAGTGTAGCACTCCCTATCCAAGCCCAAAACAATGGCTATGGTTATTATAAGGATATATTCATGGATAGCGGTATTCGTCTGAATTCGCTGACCGACCTACCTGTATCCCGATACCTAGGCCTCTCCATCGAAGCTTTTGTATCAGCCACCCACTCTCCCGACCGACTCACCTTGCGTGACACCCTCCTACAACGTGAAATCTTGACCGGCACGGAAGACGACCTCAACGGAGTTCTTCTCTATCCTGACGGAGAACCACGATTCAGAGTCCTCTACATGAACGGTGGTAAAGCCGCCGGACACGGAAAGTCATTGGACGTGAAAGGTAGACAACGCATGAAAGACTTCATCGCCAACGGTGGTTCTTACGTAGGAACTTGCGCCGGTGCTTACATCGCATCCATGGGCTCAGCCGTCAGAGGCAAGGAATTCCAACCGAACAAGACTTATCTGAACATCTGGCCAGGTACGGTACGAGGTACCCTTCTTTACAAGAACCACACCTCCATGACCATGGAGCCGGGCAATCCATTGTTGAAGTATTACTCTTTCGGCAAGGACATGAAAGTAGACAGTATCCGTCATAACGGTGGATGCTTTGCCTATTTTGGCGAAGGAAGCATCATTCCTGAAGGCACAGAAGTCTTGATGCGATACGATTACGACACAGTTGCAGTCAATAGCAAGGTAAAGATTCACGGCGAAGTATCGACTTGGGCATACAAGGCAAACGATGAAGGCGGTAGAGTAGTCATGACAGGTTCGCATCCCGAAGCGGTCATCAGCGGTGAACGCTTACAGTTCATGGCTGCCATGGTAAAATATGCCATGGACGGCAATGGCAAGCCGAATATCAAAGGTGAGTTGAAACCAGGTGAAACCCGCCACATGGTCAAAGGTACGGCTGACAATGACCCAGCTTATACCGCCATCGGTGACCGCCAATACCATCACTTCACACTGAACATCCCGAAGGGAACCAAGAAGGCAAAAATCACACTGAAAGGCATCGAAGGCAAGGACAATTTCGATCTCAGCCTATTAGCCAAGGAAGGAGACTTTGCTTTCCATCAAACCACTCCTCTCCAGGACGTTTCATTGGGCTGCAACAAGACATTGGTGATTGATGCTCCAAAAGCTGGACAATGGTACATCTCCGTTTGTTGCGAAACAACTGTAGAAACCAGCTACGGAAAGTATGGTACCGAATACATCGGAAGACGTGATGTATTGAATGGAGTGCCTTATACTCTTCTCGTTACATTTGAATAAGATTTTGATACGATGACCGTTTTCAACGTTTTCAGTTTTCAATAAATAAGTGCTAGGATGCAAAAAACAAGAAAAATAACTTATTATTATATTATATAATATATATAATAT
>JAFTTU010000080.1 GCA_017466635.1 Bacteroides sp. | reverse complement strand
TCTAATATAGCCTCTGGTCCTAAATCTGCACCCTTTATCCAAGTGCTAGTTCCATCATACGGTACAGGAAGAATAACAATTGCAGCTGTTTCGTACTGTGTCTCAGCAGCTGTAAAGTCCCCATATTTTCTCATTCTATTTCGGCATAAAATTCTTTTTGGTGAATACTCATTTTTGTCGGGTGCAAAGAAATGGAATTGGAATGACATACGAAATAGATAAATTGTGTTATTTAGCATATTTTGATTCTTGTTTAGTGAAAATAAGTTAAGAAAAATGTGATTTGTATAAATTCGTGAACTATCTTTGTCGAGATGATAACTTTACAAGCCTACATAGAATCCGCCATCCTCCCCAGATACAAGGGCTTCGACCCAGCACACCGCACAGACCATGCCCTTCAGGTGATAGCCGAAAGCCTGAAGCTGGCGAAGCATTATGTGGTGGACAAACGCATGGTCTACACCATCGCTGCCTATCACGACATCGGTCTTTGCGAAGGACGCGAACGGCATCATTTGGTGTCGGGCAGGATGCTTCGTTCGGATGAGCATTTGCGGAAATGGTTCACCGAAGAAGAAATCGAAGTCATGGCACAAGCGGTGGAAGACCATCGTGCCTCCCTCGACCATGCTCCCCAGAGCATCTACGGACGCATTGTAGCCGAAGCCGACCGACTGATAGAGCCGATGACTGTTCTTCTCCGCACCGTGCAATATGGCCTCTCCCACTATCCGGAACTCTCGAAGGAGCAACACTATCAGCGCTATTGCGAGCATCTTCAGGAGAAATATGCCGAAGGGGGCTACCTCAAACTATGGATTCCCGAGTCGGACAATGCTGCCCGCCTGGCGGAACTCCGAGCCTTGATTGCCGACGAAGCCCGTAAACGGGATGCTTTTGAGCAGATTTATGTAGAGGAAAGGACATGAAAGTTGTTGGTTTCGAATAACTTAGACTTATTCTGAAAGAAATTGCAAGAAAAGCCTTATCTTGCAAACAGTCCGAAAACATAAAACAATAAAACAGTAAAACAGAAAACAGTTATTTTACATCGCTATATGTGGCGCTTAGAAATATTATAATTATATATATAATTATAATATTTTATAAGGGGTGTTTTTACCCTTATTAGTACTTTTAAAAAAACTGTTTTCTGTTTTACTGTTTTTCTGTTTAATGGCGCATGAGTTATGAGTGCTTACGAAGGGGTGTGTAAGCAGTCATAGAGGCATGTTTAAGCGCAAGCGATGTGGGTTACTTGTAGGGGCAGGGTTCGCCTGCCCTGATAACATCAATAAATCATCAACGTGGATGTATTCGGGCGAACACATCGGTCTGCCCCTACGGATAATCATAACTCAAAACTCAAAAAAACTATGGAAAACAAATCAATCTGGGGAAAAATCCTGAACATCGTCATTACGGTATTGACCGCCGTAGCCACCACTTTCGGTATCACGTCTTGTATCGGCGTATAGTCAAAAAAAGAGAGGATGAAATTCGTTTCATCCTCTCTGTGTATAAAGCAATTAGTAACTTTCCGTTTCTTTCAATTCTTCATTGGTAAGCGGACGGTTGTTCATCTTCCGCCAGAAGTAGGCGATGTAGGCCACTACGAACGGGAGGATGAGCGATACAATCGCCATGGTACGGAGGGTAAATTCGCTCGAACAACTATTTGCCAATGTGAGTGAGCTTTGCAAGTCGGCACTGGACGGATAGTAAGATGTACCGTTGTAACCGGCTATCAGGAAGAGCGGAATCACCGCAAGTACCGTGCCCGGACCTGCCAACCAAATGCCCTTGTTGAAGTTCGGCTTCAGAAGGGTAAGCACCACACCTGCCACGAGCAATACGGCACCCAAAAGGAACATCACGAGCACCACCGGCATTTCCAAGAAGTTGTTCAGATACTTATATGGCTCCATCGAAACGACACCGGCTTCGTTCACCGCAAAACCATCCATGGTGAGGAGTTGTACCAAGACCAGCACAAGTGCCACGAGGAACAAGATGAACGACTTCAACAAGCTCTTGCGGAGTTTGCCCGAAAGTGTAGGATGGGCAATGTTGTTGATGGCATAAAGCGCACCGAGAACGATGGCGAGGAACATCACCATGTGTGCAAAACTCAGGTTGAATCCGTTTGCCACGGCTTCCAGTCCGCCCCAATCGCTTACCCATCGGCTGATGACCGGTGCACCGATATCAGCCACGGCATCCTTGTTCACCACAAAGGCAGAACCGGTGAAGAAGGTACCAACAGCTGCTCCGATGAGCCATGGAGCCAAGAGACCATTGAGCATCAAGAAGATACGGAACGCATTCTTGCCCAAGATATTGCCCGCCTTGCTCTGGAATTCGTAGGATACGGCTTGGAAAACGAAGGTAATGAGGATGGCTATCCATACCCAATAGGCACCCCCGAAACTGGTGCTATAAAACAACGGGAACGATGCGAAGAACGCACCACCGAAAGTCACGAGCGTGGTGAAGGTAAGCTCCCATTTGCGACCGGTGGAGTTCACGAGGAGTTGTCGCTCTTCTTCGGTCTTTCCGGCTAGGAAAATCAAGGCATTGCCACCCTGCACGAAGAGCAGGAACACGAGTAGTCCGCCCAATAGCGAGATGAGGAACCACCAATATTGTTGTAGAAATTCGTATGTTATCATTTTGATGTATGATTTTTGATTTATGATGTATGATTCTTGATTTATGATTTATGATTTATGATTTATGATGTATAATTTATGATGTACCACCCGGATGGAAATACATCATACATCACACATCATACATCATTTAGATTTTCGGACCTTCCTTGATAGCCTTCAGCATGATGCGTATTTCTGCCGCAAGGAAGAGCGTGAAGATGACTACAAAGAGGAAGAAGGTGGTCTGAACGGCTCCTACACTTACGCTGGACACCGCCGCCTTGGTAGGAAGCAAGCCTTGGATGACCCATGGTTGGCGACCCACTTCGGCTACAATCCAACCTGCCTGACCGGCCAAGTATACCAATGGAATACTCCACAGAGCTACCCATTGGAGCCATCGCATGGAAGTGAGCTTTCCTTTCCATTCAGCCCAAAGGACGAATACCATCAGCGCCAGGAGGAAACATCCTAGACCCACCATGAGGCGGAACGACCAATACACCAATGGCACGTTGGGCACCAGTTCTTCGGGAGAATCGATGTATCCATAGCCGAAATAGTCCACATTCTCATCCAATACCTTGCGTGCTTCTGCGGCCTTGGCGGGATCTGTATCCTTCCATGTACGATATTCCTTGAATGCCTCCAATGCCAATTTACCCTTGGCTATCTTCTCGTCGGCCGAGGGATAGGAAATGCCGTTGTGGTCGGTATATCCGTTCAGGATGTCTTCGATGCCCGGCACACATCCGTTGATGTCGTGTGTGGCAAGTATGGAAAGCATGCCCGGTATCTCTACTCCCGGCACGATGGAGAACGGAGCACATTCCCCACCCTTTTCCAATCCTTCGGCAGCTGCCATTTTCATGGGTTGGTATTTAGCCACCAGCACACCCGAACCATCGCCACTGAGCATCAATACCACCGTACCGATGATACCTACACTGGCCGCTACACGGATACTGGCCAACGCAAAACGGGTTTCGCGCTTCTTGAGCAAATACCAGGAGCTTACGCCAATGACAAAGATGGCACCGGTCATCCAACCGCTGAATACCGAGTGGAAGAACTTGACGATAGCTACCGGATTGAGAACCAATGCCCAGAAGTCTACCATTTCATGACGCACCGTGTCGGGATTGAACTCCATGCCTACCGGATTTTGCATCCATGAGTTGGCAATGAGAATCCAAATGGCCGAGATAGAGGCACCGATGCCCGTCATCCAAGTAGCCAGGAGGTGTGTTTTCTTGCTCACTTTTTCCCAACCGAAGAACATTACGGCAAAGAATGTGGCTTCCATGAAGAACGCCAGCATGCCCTCAATGGCAAGCGGAGCACCGAAGATGTCGCCCACAAACCAGGAGTAGTTGCTCCAATTGGTACCGAATTCGAATTCAAGGATGATGCCCGTAGCGATACCTACGGCAAAGTTGATGGCAAAGAGTTTCATCCAGAACTTGGCGGTCTGTTTCCAGAACTCGTCTTTCTTGATGACATAAAGGGTTTCCATGGTTGCCATGATGACCGCCAAGCCTAAGGTGAGCGGAACAAAAATCCAATGGTAACCGGCGGTAAGAGCGAATTGCGCCCTCGACCAATCGACTAGTGCATTTTCTACCATACTATCAGTTCATTTAAGGTTATTTTTTCTGTATTAATTGCATGCCTACATGTTCCATCTTCTGCTCATCGGTCTTGCCCGAAAGGACAGGTTGGAAGAAGAATGCCCGTAAAACGGCAAAAAGGACAATCACTTTGAGGAGAATCAACCACCACAATGTCCTTCCCCACGTCATGTTTCGGAATCCCTCTACATAAAAGTTCCAAATAGAAATTATTCTGCTTTTCATAGTTTTAAATTTGTAACTATTGCAAATATACATGGTTTTTTCATAAATGCAAATAAATTGTGTGATTTCTTTTGAAGGAAATACAAGAATCCTAAAATAATCGTAAATCTTTCTTGATATGGCGTAAAATGCAGGGAGGAATGAAGGGCGGTTCGGAGGATTTTATTAACTTTGTTCAATTAAAAAAGAATAGTACATGAAAAAACGGATATATACCCTTTTGTTGTTGCTCGGAAGTCTTACATCGTATGCCCAGGAATCGGTCCAAGTGAAAGATTTCGGGGGATTTATCCTCGATATGGGGAGCATGCTGAATGCCGAATCGTTGGTGGTTTCTCCGATTTTATTGCCTACTTTGAACCATTTGCCATCATTTACCGAAACAACTCCCTATCAACTGAATCCCGAAGCGTTCAAGCTGAATCCTAATGTCACCTATATGGGTGGAACGAGCTTTTCTACCTCACGTACACCGATGTATTCGTTGTATTATAATGGCATGGGAAGCGGCCTAGTAAACTGGCAAGGGGCTTCGTACAAGCTGAACAACGGTACACGCATCAACCTCTATGGCGAATACGATGCCGACGGACGAAAGGTATACAATCCTTCTGCCATGCCTTGGGAACGAAACAATTTCAATGCTGCTTTCGAAATGAAATCGGCCAACGGGAATTTCGGTATTAAAGTTGAAGTGCATGGAGGGCGAAATAATCCGTATTAAATTCGGCTAATTCGGAAAGTTATCTTATATTTGTACGTTGAATATATCAGATGAAGATTTAGAGAAATGAAACGCTATAAATGGATGGTGAATAGAGTCCTGATTGCCCTGGTATTGCTAGGGATGGCGGGTTGCGATTTATTGGCTCCGTCGGACAATTCGCCGTACAATCATATTTTCAGGGAAGAAGAAGCACACCTCACGGACGATGCTTCCTCTCCTTTCTGTGATTTCTCCATCGATTATACCTGTCTGAACGCTGAAAACGACTCCATAGCCATGCTTGTGAACCAAGCCATACAACGCGAATGGCTGGGCGATGATTATGCTACCCTCCTACCCGAAGAAGCGGTGGACTCGTTCATGCATGTCTATATCCGCGACTATCGCAAGGAAGTGGGCGAGCTTTATTGGGCAGACAAGTCTAGGGCAACATCGGAAGAAGAAATCCCGAATTGGTATCATCAGACATATTCCTTGGTAACTTTTGTGGAAGAAGGACACGGAGGAACCATCAATGCAAGTGCCAATTACTTTGTAGACATGGGCGGGGCACATCCCAACCAATGGAGCCGATGGATGAATTTCGATTTCGAAACAGGAATTCACCTCACCCAAGAAGAGGTCTTTCTTCCATCAGCCAAGACCGACATTGAAAAAATATTGTTGGACAAGTTGATGAAACATGTGTCTGAACAACATCCCGAAGAAAACGTAACGTCATTGGAAGACCTTCAGCAATTGGGCTATCTCCAACTGACGAACATGTATATCCCCGACAATTTCCTTTTAGGCAAAGAGGCGGTTCTCTTCCTCTTCAACCGATACGACATCGCCCCTTATGCGGCGGGCGAGATTGTCCTTGAAGTGCCGTATGAGGAAATAGGGCCTTATTTAAAGAATTGAATTTTATGGAATTGATACTTAAATATTTCCCCAATCTAACGGAGACACAACGGACGCAATTCGCGGCGTTGTACGACCTCTATTTGGATTGGAATTCGAAAATCAACGTGATTTCCCGCAAGGATATCACCAATCTGTATGAGCATCATGTGCTCCATTCGCTCGGCATCGCCAAATATACCCAGTTTGCACCAGGTACCTTCATCATGGACCTTGGTACGGGAGGCGGTTTCCCGGGCATTCCTCTCGCCATTCTTTTTCCGGAAGTGAAGTTCCACTTGGTGGATAGCATCGGCAAGAAGGTGCGTGTAGCAACCGAAATCGCCAACGCTATCGGCTTGAAGAACGTGACCTTCCGCCATTGCCGTGCTGAAGAAGAAAAGCAGAAGTTTGACTATGTGGTGAGCCGTGCCGTCATGCCCCTCACCGACTTGCTCAAGATTATCCGCAAGAACATCAGTACCGAACAACGCAATGCTCTTCCCAACGGCTTGATTTGCCTCAAGGGTGGTGAGTTGGAAAAGGAAACCATGCCGGTGCGTCATCAGACAGACCTTTTCGATTTGAAGGATGTATTCGAGGAAGAATTCTTTGAGACGAAGAAAGTGGTGTATGTACCCGTGAAATAAGAACAACCATGAAAATAAAGAAATTCGAATTCAATATGTTCCCCGTGAACTGCTATGTACTCTCTGATGAGAGTGGCGAAGCGGTGGTGATTGATGCGGGATGTTTCTATCCTGAAGAAAAGCAGATGTTGAAGGAGTACCTATCTGACAACAACCTCACCTTGAAACATGTGCTCTGTACACACTTGCACCTGGATCACATCTTCGGAAATCCGTTTCTCTTCCAGGAATACGGCTTGCGTCCGGAAGGTGGCCAACAAGACGAGTTCTGGTTGGATCAGGCATCGGCCATGGCCAGAAATTTCGGATTCTTTTATGAAGAAAAACAACCGGCATTGGGTAGATACCTTTGCGAGGGCGATACCATTACCTTCGGCAATACGACTCTGAAAGTGCTTCATGTACCAGGTCATTCTCCGGGTAGTGTGGTGTTCCATTGCGAGGATGCCGCTTGTGTGTTTGCCGGGGATGTCCTTTTCTATGGTAGCATTGGACGGGCCGACTTGAAGGGAGGCAACTTCGATGAGCTCCGCGAAGGAATATGTAGCCATTTGTTCACCCTTCCGGAAGATACTCGCGTCTACCCGGGACATGGGCCTTCGACTTCCATTGGATATGAAAAGAAGAACAATCCGTTCTTCCGATAAATATATATTCAGCTAATAAAAACATTAAATAATCGTATTATGAAAACAGATTTATTGACCAACCGTCATAACGGTATTCAGGAAGCGGACCTTCCTGTTATGCTTGAGAAAATCGGCGTGGGTAGTGTGGATGAACTCATTGACAAGACCATTCCTACCAATATCCGTTTACAATCACCTTTGGCTTTGGATGAACCGATGACCGAACGCCAGTTTGCGGAACATGTTGCCGATTTGGCTTCGCAGAACAAGCTCTATACTTCTTATATAGGTATGGGTTGGTATGACACCATTTGTCCTGCCGTTATCCAACGTAATGTATTCGAAAATCCGGTATGGTATACTTCTTATACTCCGTATCAGGCTGAAGTGTCGCAAGGACGCTTGGAAGCATTGTTGAACTTCCAGACCGCCGTGAGCGACCTTACCGCCATGCCATTGGCCAACTGCTCACTCCTGGACGAAGCAACCGCCGCCGCCGAAGCCGCCAACATGATGTTCCAACTCCGAAGCCGTGCCCAGCAGAAGGCAGGTGCCAACGTGCTCTTCGTGGATGAAAACATTTTCCCGCAAAACTTGGCCGTTGTCCGCACACGTGTCATCCCTCAAGGCATGACCATCCTCGTGGGCGATTACAAGACCCTTGAATTCACTCCGGAAGTTTTCGGTTGCATCATCCAATATCCGAACTCCAACGGTAGTGTGGAAGACTATCGCGCATTTGTGGAAAAGGCTCACGAAGCTGGTGCCAAGGTGGCCGTTGATGCCGATATCCTCTCGCTCGCCATGCTCGTGCCTCCAGGCGAATGGGGTGCAGACATCGTATTCGGTAGTACACAACGCTTGGGTATTCCGATGTTCTATGGTGGTCCTTCAGCCGCTTACTTCGCTACCCGTGACGAGTACAAGCGCAACATGCCGGGTCGTATCATCGGTCTTTCAAAGGACAAGTACGGCAAGCTCTGCTATCGTATGGCTCTTCAGACACGCGAACAACACATCAAGCGTGAAAAGGCTACATCAAACATCTGTACCGCTCAGGCATTGCTTGCTACCATGGCAGGTTTCTATGCTTGCTATCATGGACAAGACGGTATCAAGATCATCGCCAAGCGCATCCATAGCATTGCCACTTACCTGAACAAGGCGTTGACCAAGTTGGGCTTCATCCAGAAGAATGAGTTGTTCTTTGATACCTTGTACTTGGAATTGCCTGAACACGTTTCCCAACAGAAGCTTCGTACCATCGCATTGAGCAAGGAAGTGAACCTCCGTTATTTCGACAATGGCATGGTGGGCTTGAGTGTGGATGAAACGACTGACATCAAGAAGTTGAACGTCCTTCTTTCCATCTTCTGCATCGCCGCCGAAGAACCGATTATCGAGGTAACTGATGTAACTGAAGCATCATCGATGAACCGCGAATTGCGTCGTCGCACTTCATTCCTCACTCACGAAGTGTTCAACAAGTATCATACAGAAACCGAAATGATGCGCTACATCAAGCGCCTTGAACGCAAGGATATTTCATTGGCTCACTCAATGATTTCACTCGGTTCTTGTACCATGAAGCTCAACGCTGCTCAGGAAATGACTCCACTTAGTAATGCAGGCTTCATGAACATTCACCCGTTCGTGCCGGAAGATCAGGCCAAGGGTTATCAGACACTCATCGAAAACCTCTGCAACCAATTGAAGGTGATTACCGGTTTTGCGGGCATGACTCTCCAACCGAACTCAGGTGCAGCAGGTGAATATACCGGTCTCCGTGTCATCCGTGCTTACCTCGAAAGCATCGGTCAAGGACATCGTAACAAGATTTTGATTCCTTCTTCGGCTCATGGTACCAACCCGGCATCGGCTATCCAGTGCGGTTTCACTACCGTAACTTGTGCTTGCGATGAAAAGGGTAATGTGGACGTGGAAGACCTCCGTGCCAAGGCGGAAGCCAACAAGGAAGACCTTGCGGCTCTCATGATTACTTATCCGTCTACCCACGGTATCTTCGAACCTGAAATCAAGCAGATTTGTGACATCATCCATGCTTGCGGTGCTCAGGTGTACATGGACGGTGCCAACATGAATGCTCAAGTAGGTTTGACCAATCCGGGAACTATCGGTGCGGACGTTTGCCACTTGAATCTCCACAAGACATTCGCCAGCCCTCATGGTGGTGGTGGTCCTGGTGTAGGCCCTGTAGGTGTAGCCGAACACCTTGTTCCATTCTTGCCGGGTCACTTCATGTTCGGTAACGAAGCCAATCAGGTATCAGCTGCTCCTTATGGTAGTGCCGGTATTCTTCCGATTACTTATGGTTATATCAGCATGATGGGTACTGAAGGTTTGACACGTGCCACTAAGACCGCTATTTTGAGTGCCAACTACTTGGCCGCTTGTTTGCGTGATACATACGGTATCGTTTACTCGGGTGCAACCGGTTTCGTGGGTCACGAAATGATTCTCGATTGCCGTTACTTGCACGACATGTGTGGCATTAGCGAAAACGATATCGCCAAGCGTTTGATGGACTTCGGTTATCATGCACCTACCCTCTCCTTCCCGGTACACGGTACATTGATGATTGAACCGACCGAAAGTGAAAGCTTGTGGGAACTCGACAACTTCGTGGAAGTGATGAAGACCATTTGGGAAGAAATTCAGGAAGTGAAGGACGGACGTGCTGATAAGGAAGACAACGTGCTCATCAACGCTCCTCACCCGGAATATGAAGTGGTAGCCGACGAATGGAACCATAGCTACTCTCGTGCCAAGGCCGCTTATCCTATCGAAAGCGTACGTGAAAACAAGTTCTGGATCAATGTAGCGCGTGTGGACAATACTCTCGGTGACCGTAAGTTGTTGCCTACTCGTTATGGTAAGTTTGATTGATAAAAGTATATATACTACATGAAAAAACAACTCTTTGTAACAACCTTCTGTACCCTGCTTTTAGCGGGGTACGGTTGTTCAAGTCCGCAGGTTGAAGACCAACCGAAAGACTTGACACAATATGTAGACCCATACATCGGCTCGGGTGGACATGGACACGTGTTCGTGGGTGCCAATGTTCCTTATGGCTTGGTGCAATTGGGGCCTGCCAGCATCCCGCAAGAATGGGATTGGACATCAGGTTACCATATCTCTGACTCTACCGTTATCGGTTTCCCACATATGCACTTGAGCGGTACAGGTATCGGCGATTTGTTTGATATTACCCTAATGCCTGTAGTAGGCGATGTGACATACGCCCGTGGTCAGGAAAGCGACCCTCAATCGGGCTTGTGGTCTTATTCGGACAGAAGCAAGGAAGTGGTGAAGCCAGGCTATTATGCCACTCACCTCATGCGCTATGATGTGGATGTGGAACTCACCACCACCAAGCGTGTAGGTTTCCATAAGTATACTTTCAATCAGAAGGAAAACACCGCCGTGGTATTCGACCTTCAAAATGGGGGTTGTTGGGATGGCCCGACGAAAGCCTATATAAATAAGGTAGACGAAAAGACCATCGAAGGGTATCGCTATTCTTCGGGTTGGGCAACCGACCAACGTGTGTTCTTCGTGGCTGAATTCTCTCAACCGATAACCTCGATGGATGTCATCGTGGATAGAGGTGAAGCCGTGGCGAATGAAGGCAAAGGCAAGATTGTCTATGCCCGTGCCAATGTAGATGCCAAGGAGCCGGTCTATGTAAAGGTGGCCCTCTCTCCTACTTCCATCGAGAATGCCAAGTTGAACATGAGGACCGAGCTTCCGGGATGGGATTTTGAAGGTACCGTGGCTCAAGCCGACCAAGCATGGAAAAAAGCTTTGGCCAAGATTGACATGGAAGCTTCGGACGAAAAGACCAAGACCATCTTCTATACAGCTCTTTATCACACCATGATTGCTCCATCGGAGTTTTGTGATGTGAACGGTGATTATTATGGTGCCGACCATCAGATGCACAAGGGCGAAGGTTTCGTAAACTACACCACTATGTCTTGTTGGGACACCTATCGTTCGGCTCATCCGTTGATGTCCATTATCCATCCTGAAATGATGAAGGACATGATGTGGGCTTTCGTGAATATCTACAAGCAACAGGGCAAAATCCCCGTATGGCACTTGATGGGATGCGAAACCGATTGTATGGTAGGTAATCCGGGTGTCATCATCGTGGCAGACGGTTTGAACAAGGGTTACATCGAAAACAAGGAAGAAGCATTCGAAGCCTTGAAGAACTCGGTGATGCTCGATGACCGTGGTCAGGACATCCGTAAGCAATATGGTTTCATCCCATACGACAAGATGAAGGAATCTGTGGCCAATGATATGGAATATGCCGTGGCGGATGGTGCGGTGGCTCTTGCCGCCAAGAAGCTTGGTAAGACCGAAGATTATGAATACTTCTTCAAGCGTAGCCGTTCGTACATGAATTTCTTCGACAAGGAATTGGGATTCATGCGTGGACGTGGTACTAAGGGTGAATTCCACGAACCGTTCAATCCGTTCGCATCGACTCACCGTGATGATGACTATTGCGAAGGTAATGCTTGGCAATATACCTTCCTCACTCCGCACGATTTTGAAGGATTGGTAGAGTGTTTCGGAGGAAAGGAAGCATTGGTGAAGAAGATGGACGAATTGTTCGTGGCCGAAGCCAAGTTGGATGGTGCGAATACATCTCCGGACATCAGTGGTTTGATTGGTCAGTATGCCCATGGCAATGAACCGAGCCATCACATCATCTACTTCTATACCCTCGCAGGTGAACCATCGAAGGCTGCTGATAGAGTGCGTCAGGTATTCGACATTATGTATAGCGACCAACCGGATGGCCTTTCGGGTAACGAAGACGTTGGTGCCATGTCTTCTTGGTACGTTCTCTCATCACTCGGTTTCTACCAAGTGAATCCAGCCGACGGACGCTATGTGTTTGGTTCTCCGAACGTGGACAAGGCGGTATTGAATGTGCGTGACGGCCAGTTCACCATCATCGCTCATAACAATTCCAAGGAAAACAAGTACATCCAGAGCATCAAGCTCAATGGCCAACCTTACAACAAGGCATGGATTGAGTTTGAAGACATTGCCAAGGGTGGTACATTGGAATACGAAATGGGTGCTGCACCGGCTTGCTGGTATTGATAGGAATATTTCAAGAAATAATGGGCGAGGGTTTATTCCTTGTCCATTTTTTTTATACCTTTGTACCCATAAAACAATAAAACAGAAAACAGTTTATGAAAAAGGTATCGGAACACCCTTTTAAAAAAAACCGAATGAGTAGCCATACGGCGTTGATGACCGTCACCGCTCTCTTCGTAACCCTCTATTTGGTATCCAACATCATGGCCGTCAAGGTCATCAGTATTTTTGGTCTATTCTATTTCGATGCAGGTACCATCACTTTCCCTTTTGCTTATATGCTTGGCGATGTCCTTACGGAGTTGTGGGGATTCAAGACCGCTCGAAAAGTGATTTGGATGACTTTCTTCTGCAACATTCTTATGGTGATTTGTACCCAAGTGGGTGTATGGCTTCCATCTCCCGATTATCTAGCTGAAACGGAAGCAGCTTATAATCATCTGTTCTCCTACGTACCTAGAATTGTTATCGGTTCGTTGGTAGGTTTCCTCTTGGGTGAGCTTTCCAATGCATGGCTTATGGAAAAAATCAAGATAAAGACGAAGGGTAAACACCTTTGGGTACGTACTATCGGTAGTTCTGCGGTGGCTTATTTGTTCGACTCCCTCCCATTCGTACTCATCGCTTTCTTGGGAATTGTCTCTACCCACGACCTTTTGTTGATGATTGCTTTCCAATACGGTGTAAAGTTGCTCATCGAATCTGTTTTCGGTACCCCGATGGCATATGCCGTGATTCATGCTTTGCGTCGCTACGTTCTTAAATTGGAATAAGCATGGATAGATACGCGTTGATTCATACCAAGATTCCCCGTGAGTTTGTCTTGTTGCAAGGTACGGGGTGTCGTTGGCGGAAGTGTACGTTTTGTGATTATCACGAAGATGTGAGCGAGCGTCCCTTCGAGGTAAACGAACCCGTTTTGCGACAAGTAACAGGGCAATATGGAGTGCTCGATGTGATTAATTCCGGTTCGGCCATGGAACTGGATGAAGAGACTATCGCTTTAATCAAAGAAGTAGTAAAAAAGAAAAGGATTCATACCCTTTGGTTTGAGGCACACTACATGTATCGCAAGAAATTGGCTTTCTTTGCCAAACAATTTGCACCAACGAAGGTGAAGTTCCGTTGTGGTGTAGAAACCTTCGACCCGATTCTTCGGGATGCTTGGAAGAAAGGAATCCCATCATCGGTTTCCGTTCAAGAAATTGCCCAATACTTTCAAGGCATTTGTTTGCTTTGTTGCACTCAAGGTGAAACCAAGGAGCATATCTTGAAAGACATCGAATTGGCCAAGGATCATTTCGAATACTTTAGCGTGAATGTGTTTTGCAATAACCATACTTCGGTAAAGCAAGACAAGGAATTAGCCTCCTGGTTTGCAAAAGAGGTCTATCCTTTGATAAAAGATGAACCTGGTATTGAGGTCTTGATGGAGAATACGGATTTGGGAGTGGGGTAATCTGAAAGTCTTAATCCACTTATTCTTTAGGCACGGATTACCCGGATTTCACGGATAATTAGTTGATGATTGACATGACTAAAAACCGTGTTTATCCGTGTAATCCGGGTCTGAATTTACATTAGTGAGAAATAGTTTTACTTCTTCAGTTCCAGGAAAGGAAGCGTATTTCCGCTAGTCGAAAGAGGGAGTTTGCCATCCCATTTCTCTACCGCCTTCAATTGAATCAATTCAGGAGTAATGGATTCCTGAAGAATTCGGTTGGCATCAGCTTTACCCTTTGCTGCGGCAACCACCTTTTCGGCTTCGGCTATCGCCGCTTTCTTCTCGTTTTCTACCTTTAAGGCATTCTGGACGGCGGTATTCTTGGCATCAATGGCGGCTTGAAGCACATCATTCGGCTTTACGGACGATTGGATATTACTGAACGTAAATCCTCTTTGGCTAAGGCGTTCTTTCAAAAGGGTTTCCACTTCTTTTTCAAAAGCCGGACGATTGTTGATGAGCGAATCTGTTTCGTACAAGCCTGCAATATCCTTATATGCATTCTTCACCTCGGTCAAGATTACGGATTGCTCCAATTCGAAGGTCGTCTTTCTATAACGGAGGAATACCACCTTGGCATTTTCACGTTCGATGTAATATTCGATGGTCGGGTCCGTCTTGAAGATAGTACCCTTCTTGTCCTGAATATCGAAAGGTTCGTAATCGACAATCTGTGCAAAAGCCGGATATTCAAACAATTGTTTGGTGAATCGGTTATAGAATACCCATCCGGTTTCTACCTTGGCATCATCCACTCCACGTTCACTTCCCGCCAAATTGACAATAATACCCGTTTGTCCCGAATCAATTCGTTCGATGGCAAACATACTCACACAAAGGGCAATTACTGATATCAGTATAATCCCTCCCACACTCAGTTGTACACTCTTTTTGGTTTTTGATGTAGTCATTTTGATGTCTATTTATTAAGTTCAATTGAAAAATATGCTTTGTTGCTATATACAAAAATAGCAAATCAAAATTATTCAAACAAATAAATAGACAGAAAATGAATGGGTGGCTCCCGCTGTAGTTGTAAACTGATAGCCTTGATCTATTTCATCTACATCATAGTGGTTTTGCAAATACGATTGATTCATCTTTAAATCCCTTCAACGTTCCATGTATACGGATATACGATTGTACAGAACGTTTGTCTGCTATCATTTTCTTGAAAATGCCTTTTACGTCTGCTTTTTCCGGAAACTTTACTCTTTTAGTCTGTATTTTATTCATATTCCATTAATTAATTCACGTATTACAAAAGTAACATTATTAATTTTGAATTTGTAAGTAGGTAACAAAATTTATGTATGTGATTCCTTATAATTTACAGCTATAAGTATAATTCCTCCTACAGAGATATTGTAAGAATTTTCTCTTCGCATCCTACATTAAATTTCCAGAGTTTAATAGCCTTCATACACTTTTTCAAGCGAATAAATAGAACTTCAGACAAGTTGGTGTTCAGTGTATAGAGTTCCTGTCTGAAGCTCCTTGAATATATAGTGTTTATTATTATTTATAACAATGCAGGATAAAATTCTTAACATTATCAAAGGAATGTCTTTCTGTCGTATCAGCAACATTAATTATATTAGATAAGCTATCATTACATAATACGTCATAAATTTTAATATTCATATAGCCATTATTATTTTTTAATCTACATTTCATTTGTATTGATTTCCCTATATATTTTTTTTCCCAGTTTGAACAAAAGACTTTTACTTCTTCTTTTATAGCTCGTTCTTGTTGAATTAATTCTCTTTGACGATTTTCTTCATGTTTTCTCAATGTTAGAGCATCTGATTTGTATTGATTTAGCTTATCTACTTCTTGATTTGCTCTTTTGATAGTGTTCATTCCTTCTATTGTATCACCCCATCTTATTTTACTACCAATACTAGAATATCCAACAACATCACCAATACGATAAAATATTTTTTCTAAATTTAATTTAGCTTGTTCGATATATTCATCTATTTCTACTAAATATTTATTTATTCTTTGAATTTCATTTTGTGAAGCTTCAATATTTGAGATAACCTCACCATAAGATTTAACATAATTATGTATCACGTTTTCCCTAGATATTTCAGTATAAGTACTATCCCAATCTGACAATTCTATAATTTCGAAAGATTCAAAATCTGCTACATTATTTTTAGCATACTCCATAATTAAATCTGTTATTTTTTCTTTATCAGTTTTTGTAGAATCTGTAGTACAACTACAGAAATAAATAAAGATTGATACTGTGATCATCAAACTATAAAATCGCAAACAATAATTTTTCATAACATTAAATATTTAAAAACCTACAATGTCAAAAAAATTCCCCCAAACAGAATGATTTTTATAATCTTCTAATAAATGTTTAGGTACTCGCAGCTTAACATGTACAAATAAATCTTCCATATTCTTTTCAAATTGTTTAATAGGTAAAAGTGTTTTATGTTCAAGTGTAATAATTCGTTCTCCTTTTATATATTTTTTAATATTATTATGGTGCATTACAAGTAATGCAGTATATAAGTTATCAGCCTCTTTATAAAGAGAACTTTCACTATCTTGATAAGCTTTTAATATATCCCAGGCATCAAGTGATCTTATATTTGAAGATAATATAATATGTTTAGCATAGATACCTGAAGTAAAAGTTCCTTTTGGAGGACGACCTATATAAATCGTCGATGCACTTACACTTAAATAATCTAAAGATGAATAACTATCTTCAATTTTTAAAGTTCCACGGATGTATGTACTTGTAATACTTCCAGACATATCTTCAATGGTGTTTGGAATTGTTAAATTTTCTAATAAACAATCGCTAAAACAATCTAATTTAATTATTTTCAGGGATTTAGGCAATGAAACAGTTCTTAACATTTTTGAATTTTCAAATGCTGAATTTCCTAAATATGTTATACCTTCAGAAATTATTAAACTTGTGATTTTACTATTTATAAAGGAATTATCACCTACACCTATTACATCGAACGTTCTTCCTTTAAAAGTTATATTGGCAGGTATTACTATGTTTCCTGAATATAACATACCATTATTAGGTTTCGAGACTTCTACGGTTTTAGATTCAAGGGATAAAATTGTATAAGTTAATCCATTTACTTCTATTTTTGGTTTCTGTGCATTACAACATATTGTAAAAAATAGTAAAACCAATATAATTAGATTCTTTTGGTGATACATGTTTTGCTTTGAAAGAATTGTCATAATTACCTCCTATGTTCTATACGCCTATAAGTCTCCAAAGTCAGCAGTTAAACAAAAGTAACTATAAAAAGAAAGTGTGAGACTTGTCCTGCTCATCGAATTCAGGCATCGCCAAACGCCTCGGAAAAATGAACAAAAGAAACAATATTCTCACACTGGAATATATACAACGCTTAAGGGTACAACATAGGCTGTCCCATTAACATTATATACATATATACAGAATGAGCGTTGCTATTGTCTCTACCCTTTTCCTTGAAATTGGCGATTTCGAATTCAGGATAAAGCAAAAAACGCTTTCTTATCATCCAGTCATTTCTCTGACTGGACACGACAAAGATACGTTTTCTTTTTTACAATGCAACGCTCTATTAAGAATATTATTTCTCCAAAGGTAAATATTTTATTGTCATGATGAATCATATAAACGAAGAAAACTACAAAATCCCCCCAATTAGCAATATATCATCAACCCACCTTCATTTATACATTTGCGTCATACGCATTTAAAGACAAGTGGTTGGAATGAAGTTCCTAGATGAAGATAGTGGATGTGTTCAGATCCTTCGCTTCGCTCTGGATGACACGAGAGGGAGAGAAAATATAAACGTATAGTACGTATTTCTGAAACCTTTATAAGGTTTCGCCGAAAGATTTAGAAGGTTTTCGTCATCACATATATATCTTTCCGAAAATACATTGCACTCATTACACCATTCGTTTAATAGTTTGTGTATCAGTATAGTTTTGGTGCAATGAGTGTAATGGTGATTACATCTTCATTGCACCAAATGGATTTTGATTATCAGTAAGTTAGAATGTCGGTGCAATGAATGCTATATATAAGCCCAACCAAATTTACGAACCAATTCCTTCAAAAGACTACGGTCATTTACAGGAATGTTGACAATCACATTTTCGCGAGTATCGGATTTCATATAATAACCTTCAGCAGGTAGTCTTTCTTCTGATATGCGACACTCCGGATAAGCTTTTTTTTCATACTCATTGTGATGAAAAGATATGTCGAAATATTCACCACTCTGTTCAGGATGAAGAAACAAGTAACGTAAATCATACTTACTGCTCATAAATTCTGCTAAGCGTGTAGAAGAAATCCGAATTCCAGTATATAGACATTCTGACGTATCGTCGTACAACAAGCATAAGTATAAAGTATCGAATGCATCTCTTGCCGTGAAAAGCTGAGGTACATCGCAATAATCAAGTACTTGGTCTATTGTCAATCTAGTTTCCATATGTTATAACTTTTGCTTGTGAAACATCAAAATCATTTGTTCTCCACCAAGAGTAATGAGCTACACCAAAGGTTTTCTTTAGCACTCCGTCTTTCGGTTTCAAGCTAACTTCAGCAATAATCGCTTTTCGGAATTTGGGTAACTTCATTCTTTTTTCGATTTCCTTTCTGTCTGAAAACAAAGAAATGGATTTGATTATGCATTCATCAATTCCTTCCCCTTTCTTAATCAATCTTGCAAAGCTATAAATTAAATTGGGGAAAAGAAAATATTAAACGAAGAAAACTACATACGTATGTATCGGCTTACACATACAGAAGCATCGGCACATGCTCCCGTATGTGTAGGCCTTCGCTTCATGAAGCGTTTTTCGATGCTTCATGATTCATTTTAACGGCTTTCTTACGTTAGTTATTATTCATCAAATTACATTGAAAGGCTACAATTCTAATCGTAGTCTTTGATACACGATAAATCAGACGATATTTGGGATGTAATAACAAACTATGATATTTGTATTTTGCATTACTTCTTTTTCGGTCCAACATACCTATTGTAGGATAAACTGATATTTTTTCAATTGCCTGGGATATGCTAGAAATAAATGAAGAAGCAGCTTTTAGACCCACATTTTCTCGATACCATGTTGAAATACTAATCATCTGTAAGTAAGCAGACCTATTCCATTTAATTATAGGTTTTCCCATCTCGAAAAGAAGGCTTTAATTTCCTCATTATTCACTATTCCACTTTTTTCAGAATCACGAATCACCTCATCCAGTTCTTCTTCTGAATAACAACATGGCATAGGGGCATCCTTCAGATTGGCAAACTCTTTTTCCATTTTTGCAAAATATGCTTCATCATATTTTTGCATCAATGATTCACATTGTAGCAATACTTCTATATTATCCTCACGTTCGATGGATGCTTTCAGTCTTTTCTTTAAAGCAAGAATCTGAGGACGCGAATAATACATTGTTGACGGTTCTTCTACTTTGGCCATAATTATATCTCTTTTAGTTTAACCATGCCACAAAGGAACTATAATATTCTGAGATAAACAAGAACAACGGCACATTTATTCTTAGATAAGATACGGTCTCGCATGCATTCAAATCTTTAAGTAGTCTCGTGAGCATGTCAGACTACTCAGACAAGGCATCGTGACTACTCAGATATGACATCGTGAGTAGTCAGACTTTCGGGTGCATACCAAATCGGGTACTTCATGCAGGAACTTCATCCCAACTGATTGGAATACAATGGAAATGAAGTTCCTGAAGAATAATCCCTATTTTTTGTTCTTATTACGACAAACCTTCGATTTCTCCATTCACAATGTCGATGTGCAATGCTTGCGGATTCTTTGGCAAGCCAGGCATACGCATGATTTCACCGGAGATTACGACCAACATTTCGGCACCGGCATTGATGACGATGTCTTGTACATGGAGTTCGAAATCCTTCGGTACATTGACCAACTTCGGGTTGGTGGAGAAAGAGTATTGGGTCTTGGCAATGCAAATCGGGAAATGGGTATATCCCAACTCTTCAATCATCGCCAATTTCTTCTTGGCGGTAGGACTAAATGTCACCATCTTGGCACCATAAAGATTGCAAGCTACTTTGCATACCTTGTCCTTTACTTCGTCTGCATCGGTATATGCGAAATTCAATTCCTTTGACGGATTTTCTTCGATGGTCTTTACCACAAGATTTGCCAATTCTACGGCACCTTCACCACCTTCCACGAAGGCATTGTTCACGGCAAATCCGATACCCAATTCAGCGCAATGTTGACGTACAAAGTCGATTTCGTCTTCCACATCGTCTCCATAACGGTTGAAGGCTACGACCACGTTTTGACCGAACTTCAACAAATTGTCCAGGTGCTTGTCCATGTTGGCAATACCTGTCTTCAAAGCTTCAAGGTTCGGTTGGCCAACGATGTCTTGCGATACACCACCATGCATCTTGAGAGCTCGTGCGGTTACTACAAGTACGGTCAATTTCGGGTTCAGACCTGCCTTGCGGCACTTGATGTCATAGAACTTTTCAGCACCAAGGTCGGCACCGAAGCCGGCTTCCGTAATGGCATAATCGCCGAATGTCATGGCCAATTTGGTAGCCAATACGGAGTTGCATCCATGAGCAATGTTGGCGAAAGGACCACCGTGTACGAATGCCGGTGTATTTTCTGTTGTTTGTACCAAGTTAGGTGAAAGGGCATCCTTTAGGAGCACGGTAATGGCTCCCGCTACACCCAAATCCTTTACGGTGAAAGGCTTGTTGTCGTAAGTAAAACCGAGGAGGATGTTTTCGATGCGTCGACGTAAATCGTCTTCATCCTTGGCCAAACAAAGAATTGCCATGATTTCCGAAGCCGGTGTGATGTCGAAGCCCGATTCTTGGGTAATACCGTTGGTCTTTGGACCTAATCCTGTTACTACATAACGGAGCGAGCGGTCGTTCACGTCGAGCACTCTTCGCCATAAGATTTCCTTCAAGCCGAAGCCATTGTCCCTATTTTGGTAGAGGTAGTTGTCGAGTAGGGCCGAAATCATGTTGTTGGCGGAAGTTATGGCATGGAAGTCTCCCGTAAAATGAAGGTTAATCTTTTCCATCGGGAGTACTTGGGCATAACCACCACCGGCTGCCCCACCCTTCATGCCGAAGCAAGGGCCGAGGGATGGTTCGCGCAATGCTACAAAAGCTTTCTTACCTATCTTGTTCATACCCAATGCCAAACCTACCGATACCGTGGTCTTACCGATACCGGCCTTGGTTGGTGTAATAGCGGTTACAAGTATCAGATTGCTTTTCTTGATTTTTTCTTCGTCAATCAATGATATGTCTACTTTGGCCATGTGACGTCCGTAGTGAGTTACTTGGTCTTCCGGCATATTGAATTTTCTGGCTAGTTCCTTAATCTTTATCAGCTCTATACTTCGAGCAATTTCAATGTCTGTTTTCATAAGTTATTTGTTTAATGATTTTTACTTTCCTTCGTAATCAAAATATTCAAAAGTCGCGGTGTTCTTCGAATCGGTTGGCGAAGTGGCATACATGCCAATCACCATTCCTGTGAATCCACCTACGGTTTCCGTACTCAGATATTTCGTATTCATCTTGTCGATTTCTACCAATGGATTATCTCCCACGGCATAGCTGAAGATATAATTGTCTGCTTCTCCTGTGATTTGTAATTTCACCTTTCCGCTTGGAATTGGAATCACCTTCTCGATATGCTTCAGCTCACCCAATTGATAACGGAGCACAACGGCTTGTTGTTTATCGGATTCCTGGCGAACGAACAAGTCGTAATGCGAATGGAATTCCCGATAGAGGGTCAGTCCTGCTTCATCGCCTTGTTTTCCTTTCTCCAATTCAAGGCATGTACCTGATGTGAATTGGATGTGTTGTTGACGACGGAAAAGACCGGTTGGAGGAGTAGTCCAACTATCGAGATTGGTAGAAGTACCATGCATCTGAATTCCTTTCTTGGTAAACTTATAATTCTCTGCAATAGGATTACGCAAGTACATCCATTCGTGTCCCAACGGTGAACCATCGAATAAGGTACGCGTTGGTTTTTGGGCAAAAGGTTGTTGAGGGAGTGTCGGCACATTCATATCGACATGTACCATGCCATTGCCATTCACTACCGGCCAAGCATTCTTTTCCCAAGTAACCGGAGCCAGGAAGGTTTCCCGTCCGAGCAAATGATGTGCACCCGATTGCTGACGGAAGGCCAGAAAGACCATCCACCAAGAGCCGTCTTGAGCTTGTACCAGGTCGGCATGTCCCGTTCCTTGGATAGGATTGCTCTGTGCTTGTTGGTCGATATGTGTCAAGATGGGATTGCTGGGGTTCGGAGTGTAAGGGCCATCGATGTTCTTGCTTCGGGCGATGGTAACCTTGTGTCCCATTTCGGTACCTCCCTCGGATATCAACAAGTAATACCATCCGTCTTTCTTATAGATATGAGGTGCTTCGGGATAACGGCCTCCGGTACCTGTCCATAGTGCTTTCGACTCACTGAGTTGTTCCCCCGTTTTCGGGTTGATTTCACTCAAATAGATACAATCGGCAGGATTGCTCACCAAGTAGCATTTACCGTCTTCAAAATAAAGCGATGGGTCAATCCCTCCTTGCTTCAACCAGATGGGGTCTGACCAAGGACCAGCCGGGTTTGAGGCATGTACGATGAAGTTACCCTTATCGGAGCAATTGGTGGTAATCATATAGAATGTTCCTTCGTGATGGCGAATGGTCGGTGCATAGATGCCTGCCCACGATGCCGCATCCTTCAGATAGAGTTGCGAAGGACGGTTGAGTATATTTCCTATCTGTTCCCAATTGACCAAGTCCTTGCTATGGAAAATAGGAACTCCCGGAAAGAATTGGAAACTGGAGTTCACGAGATAGAAATCATCGCCTACCCTACAAACGCTCGGGTCGGGATAGAAACCCGAAATCACCGGATTCTTATAGCCTTCGTTTTGAGAGAATGCATTCAACCCCAATGCCAAACCTAATAGTAAAATTGTCTTGCGCATACATTTAAACCTTTTGTAAACCTTATACTTTTCAAAGTTAATATATTTACTTCACAAAACGGTTATTCCTTTCAATCTTTTTTCTCTATCAGCTGATAGTTAAAACTTATTTCTTATCTTTGCATCATTCTAATTAATTGTTTTTATGGCAGAAAAGAAATATAGTTTCCGCAACGAAATCAAGTATGAAAACCAGAAAGCCAGGGAAGAACAGGCCAAGAAGGATTTCAAGCGCAACATGTATGGTTTGGAATTTGCGGCTCTCGTGTTCTTCATTGTTCTGTTGGTTACGTTGAACGGTATCGTTTTCAATCAGAACCTTCTGATGATACTCCTGGTGGCTTCTTTGATGGGTGTGTTCTACTTCGGTCGTGAACTTCGTGTCTTGCCGAAAGGTCAGATTATTTTCTCATCAGTAAAGGCTTTGCTTTGTTTGGGTATGGCGGCTTCGTATATCGTGATGCACCAAGGATTGTGGTATTGGATGGATTATGGTATCTTGGTAATTTTGGCGGGTGTAGTCCTGATTGATATTCCGCGTGTATTGAACGCAAAGAAGGAGTTGAAGTCATGAAAGCCAATCTATTATCTCCACAAAAGGACCCGATGGGTGCTGCTATAGCCGACTATTATAATAAAGGCCGTGCCGCCAAGCTCCGTGTCTTCTCTTCCCAATTCGAAGAAGATGAAATCCCGGCAGAACAACTTTTCCGTACCTTTGATGAGATGCCCCCGTTGGAACAGGAAGCCTTGCGTCTGGCTAGTGGAAAAATCCTCGATTGTGGTGCCGGAAGCGGATGTCATGCGTTGGCTCTTCAAGAAATGGGTAAGGAAGTAGAAGCCATCGACATTTCCCTGCTCTCGGTAGAAGTCATGCAAAAGCGAGGTGTCCGTCAAGCTTACCAAATCAATCTCTTTGATGAGAATTATTTACAGAAGTTCGATACCATCCTGATGTTGATGAATGGTTCCGGTATCATCGGAAAGTTGGAAAACATGGGTGCGTTCTTCGCCAAGATGAAGCAACTTCTCAATCCCGGTGGATGCATTTACATGGATTCATCTGACCTTCGTTATTTGTTCGAGGATGAAGATGGTAGTTTCTTGGTTGATTTAGCAGCCGGTTATTATGGTGAGATTGATTTCCGCATGCAATACAAACAAATCAAAGGGGAACCATTCGATTGGCTTTACGTGGATTTCCAAACCCTCTCCTATTATGCCGCCGAAAATGGTTTCAAGGCCAAGATGGTTCAAGAAGGAGAACATTACGATTACTTGGCCTGTCTGAGGATGCAATAAAGAAGTGATTGTGTCAATAATGTATTTTAGGCACGGATTACACGGATTTCACGGATATATTTGATGGATACAACATACTAAAAACCGTGTTAATCCGTGTAATCCGTGCCTAAATATTATGCCATTGACCCACCCACAATATCCAAAAGTTCGTTGGTAATGGCTTGTTGACGGGTCTTGTTGTACATCAATGTCAGTTCTTGAAGCAAATCATCGGCGTTGTCCGTCGCATTTTGCATGGCCATGGTCCGTGCGGCATGTTCAGATGCGTTCGAATCGAGCAATATCGTGTAGAACTTCATTCGGAGCACTTTAGGCAAAAGCATCTGAAGCAATTCTTCACGTGAAGGTTCCAGGATATAGTCTGTTTCCTCCTTCGGTGCAATCTCATCCGAAGCCTTGATTGGAATAGGTAGATACACTTCATGAGTCAGTATTTGCGAAGCCGTATTCTTGAAATGGTTGTACAGGACTTCTACCTGGTCTACCTCCCCGCGTTCAAACTTATCCATCAATTCTTGTGCCAAGGCCGATGCTTCGGCAAATGAAGGCTTGTCTGCCATGTGTTGGAAATCGCCTTGCACTTCATATCCTTGCTTAATCATGGCATCAGCCACTTTTCTTCCTATGGGATAAATCAGGATGTTTTCTTTTCCCAATGCTTGATGCTCGTCCAACCATTGATGGGTGTGCTTGATGACATTGGCATTGAATCCTCCACATAGGCTGGAATTGGAAGAGAAAACGACAAGTGCAATACGTTTAACCTCCTTTACATTCGTATAGCATGATAAAACTTCCTCACCGTTCAAGAAGTTGGTGAGCAAACGATGCAAGCGTTGTTCATAGGGCAACATGTTGGTAATGGCCGCCTGTGCCTTATGGAGTTTGGCAGAGGCAACCATCTTCATGGCCGACGTGATTTTACGGGTATTATTCACGGTGGCTATGCGTCCCTTGACTTCTTTCAGTGATGCCATAATACGTTAGTTTTTAAAGGCCTTGGCCGTTTCACTTGCTACCTGTTCAATAATAGCAGTTACATCGTTATTAATTACACCCGATGACAAGACATCTATCACATCGCTTTGATGTTTGATTCGCATGGCTTCAAGAAAGGCTTCCTGGAATTCGGATACCTTTTCCAATGGAATGTCACGCATCAAACTATGTACACCACAATAGAGCACCGCAATCTGTTCACCTACCGGCATTGGACTATATTGAGGTTGGATAAGCAACTTGTTGTTCTTTCGTCCTCTATCGATAGCCATAGCGGTTACGGCATCCATATCACTACTGAACTTGGAGAAGGCTTCCAATTCACGGTATTGGGCTTGGTCTATTTTCAACGTACCTGCTACCTTCTTCATACTCTTTATTTGTGCACTACCCCCTACACGGGATACAGAGATACCCACGTTGATAGCCGGACGGAAACCTTGGTTGAAGAGGTCGGTTTCCAAGAATATCTGACCATCGGTAATGGAAATCACATTGGTCGGGATATAGGCTGATACGTCACCGGCTTGAGTCTCGATGATAGGCAAAGCAGTCAATGAGCCACCACCCTTCACACGTCCACGAAGACTTTCCGGAAGGTCGTTCATTTGTTCGGCTACTTCCTGTTGGTTGATAATCTTGGCGGCACGTTCGAGCAAGCGTGAGTGTAGATAGAAGATATCTCCCGGATAGGCTTCACGACCCGATGGACGGCGAAGAATCAAGGAAACTTCACGATAGGCCACGGCTTGTTTGGAAAGGTCATCATAGACCACCAATGCATCACGGCCTGTATCACGGAAATATTCACCGATAGCAGCCCCCGCAAATGGAGCAAAGTATTGGAGAGCGGCTGGGTCGGCGGCCGTAGCAGCTACCACAATGGTATAGTCCATGGCTCCCTTTTCTTTGAGGGTATTCACGATATTGGCAACGGTAGAACCCTTTTGACCAACGGCTACATAGATACAATATACCGGCTTACCTGCTTCGAAGTTGGCTTTCTGGTTGATTATGGTATCGATGGCAATGGCTGTCTTTCCCGTTTGTCGGTCGCCGATAATCAATTCACGTTGACCACGACCGATAGGTATCATGGCATCTACCGACTTCAAACCCGTTTGTAGAGGTTGGTTTACCGGTTGACGGAAAATAACACCTGGAGCCTTTCGTTCAAGCGGCATTTCGCACAACTCTCCACCAATGGCTCCTTTTCCATCAAGTGGTTCACCGGTCGGGTCGATGACACGTCCCAACATTCCTTCACCTACTTGAATGGAGGCAATTCTCTTGGTACGTTTCACGATCATACCTTCTTTGATATGATCGGTAGGACCAAGCAACACGGCACCCACATTGTCTTCTTCGAGGTTCATCACAATGGCCTTGATACCGTTTTCGAATTCCAACAATTCATTCGCTTCGGCATTGAGCAATCCATAGATACGCACAACACCGTCGCTTACTTGCAGCACCGTTCCCACTTCTTCAAACTGAAGTGAGGTGTCTATTTCCTTGAGTTGCTGAAGCAGGATTTCGGAAACTTCACTGGGTCTTATATTTTCTGACATAATACTTTCTTTTTAAACTATTCTTCGGTTCTTCTCAATAAACTGTTGCTTGATGCGTCGCATCTGGTCGGCTACACTGGCATTGAGACGATACGTATTGATTTCAAAGATGAAGCCACCTTCTATCTTCGGATCAACTTTTGTCGCAAATTCAGCGGTACCTCCAGCTGCTTCTACCACAATGCGTCGGATACGTTCCACTTCCTCCGGATTGATGGGGACGGCGGTGGTAAGCTTACCTACACGGATTTTCTCCTGCTTCCGGTAGAGGTCAATGAAGCTTTGGTTGATTCCCATCAGATACTTTTCTCTTTTTTCCTGTAATACCAAGGCAAAGAACTTCTGCATCTGTTCCGTAATTTCACCACCTGCCGCTTGCTTCAATAGCAGAAGCTTGTTTTCATTCGTCATGACAGGCTTCTCCATCGCACTTCGGAGTTCAGGCACTTCGCGGAAACACTTGCGTAGAGTCAAAGCTTCTTGATATACCTTGGTGGCCACATCGGCATCATTGGCAAACATCAGCAATGCTCGGGCATATCTCATGGAAATGGCACCTATATACATAGCAATCAGTTTTTAGAAACGGTGGTTAATTCGTCAAGCATCCGGTCAATCATCGCCATCTGCTCCTTGTCTGTATCCAGATTCTTGCGAAGTACCTTTTCTGCAATATCTACCGAGAGGATAGCTACTTGTTGGCGGATATCACGGATAGCATCTTCTTTTTCCATCTGAATCTGTCGGCGTACTTCTGCCAAAATCTTCCCTCCTTCGATCTGGGCTTGTTCTTTGGCTTCTCGTACAATACGTTCACGGGCTTCGGCGGCTTCCTTCAGAATACGCACTTGTTCTTCGTTGGCCTTCGTCAGGATACTTTCACCTTCCGCCTTGATGTTGGCAAGCTGTTCATTGGCTTCCTTGGCTACAATCAGCGAGTGGTCGATG
>JAFTTU010000079.1 GCA_017466635.1 Bacteroides sp. | reverse complement strand
CCAATACCGTGTGTCAAACCAGAGATGTCCTTGATTTCTTTAGATTTTACCCACTTACCTTCTTCAGGAATTGGAGCTGGTCCATGGTTAGGACCCTTCTTTACAACACACATGTGTTCAACTTCGTGTGAATAAATCATATTCTTTACGTTTTTATTAGTAATAAAAAATTGTTCGTAACCACAACTGAAATATGCATTTGCACATTTCAGCTACAAAGTTAAGAGTTTTATTCTTTTTTGCAACTTGTTAGCGCTTACTTTTTTTAAAAGTTTTTTCTTTTCAACGAAAGACGTATCTTTGCCAAAAGAAATTTGCTTTTTATGGAAACTATTAAGATATCAGATGAAGCCCTTCGTAAGGGTGCGGAAGAAGGAATGGACGGATTCCTTCAAGTGTTTATCGACAAGTACCTGGAGGTAACGGGTGGTGAAATCAATGCCGAAACCATGCCGTTGCTCAACGGACACCAACATACCTTGCTGGGGTATCATTTCCTTCGCGAGGAACTGAATGTGGGTGGTTTTGTCCAGCTCATTCAGAACGGGTATGGTCCTTACATCTTCGACAATCCTTTTGCCAAGGCCATGCGCCTCTTCGGCTTGAAGGAATTCTCGAAGCTGATTTATGCGGCCAAGAAGATTTACGATGAAAACAAGCAGGACTTGGAAAAGGAGCGTGACGATGACGAGTTCATGGCGATGTACGAACAATACGAAGCGTTCGACGACTTGGAAGAGCAGTTCATGGACATGGAAGAATATGTTACCGCCAAGTTAGCCGAATACGTGGACGAGCATCTGGAATATTTTGGTGAAATCGTATAATGAAGAAGGACTCCGAAGAGGAGTCCTTTTTCATTTATCTTACAAACCATTTCTTGAAATAGGCGACGGACAATACACCCAAGCCCGCTATCAGACAAATACCGGCGAATATCAATCCGTATCCATTGGTGAATGCCACCGGTGCAAAGGTGATGAGCGCAATCTCTACCGGAGCAATGAACAGATAGGCGAGGGCATAACTATCCAGGCAACGGCTCTTCATCTTCGGGTCGACGACTCTCAGGAGGGCGATACCCATGGCCATGGTTCCGGTGAACCAACCCCAAGTGAAGATGGCTTTTTCGAACCAGCAATCCTTCATCAGCTTGCGGGACATGAAGAAGACGTAGCACAAGGTTACGGCCAAACCCGACAACAAGAGGATAGAAAGCGGTACGATGTATTCTATCACCACGGAAACCTTGATGGATGCAATACCGAATGCCACCAGAAAGTCGGTCATGGCACCGCTGATGTGTCCTACGGTTTGCGGACAGATGGATTCGCTCGCACGAGTACGGTCGAGTACCTTTTTAATAAGGATACCTGCCACGAATGCACAACTGAACACCGGCAATTCGAAGCCCGGCATGAAATAAGCCGCCAGCTTGCTGATGCCATATCCACCCAAGGCAATGGCACATACCACGGCCAAGTTGAAGGTCAAGGAATCGATGGAGATGGACGAACAAGTGCTTTCACCCATGCTTTCACGCTTTTCTTTCGGAAGAAGACCCGTGCGGAGTTCGCCCGGCAAATCGTTGTAATCGGCCAGATAGGTGGTATGCTTGTTCTTGGCTCCCCATTTCACGAAGATAAGACCCAAGATGACGGATGCCACGATGCCGAAGGTAGCAGCGGTCATGGCCAAGGTGAGTATTTCGTCATAACCCAATTGTCCGAAGGCTTGTCCGATAGCTGCGGCCGTTCCATGTCCTCCACAATATCCGCTCGGCATGGTGATGCCGAATCCCGGGCTTAATGGCCATATCTGGCAGAGTACCAAGAGACCCAACAAGCCTCCGAATGCCCATTGAAGCAACATGCCAGTTTGGGAGTAGGCCCACATCGTGCCGATTTCGGTCATGTCTCCTTTGGCTTTTTGGGAAGTCAGGGGCAAGGCGCCGAAGATGAAGGCTATCAGGATGCCGGCATACGTACCGGTTTGATTGGACAAAGGAAGGATGTCGAATCCATAAGGACCCAAGGCCAGTCCGATGAAACCTGCCAAGAGGCTAGGCGGGATGAAGAGTTTCTGAATCAATTTTACTTTTACTCGCAAGAGCTTTCCAAACAAAAGGAGTAGGGAGATGATACCTATGTCTACAAATAAGGTCCAAGGGTTGAATGCTTCCATATAAAGTGTGTTTTTCTTTTTTAATAATTGCCAAAGATAGGGATTTATTTTGAATTATGGATGATTGGGCGGATAAATGGTAAAAAAAAGCCCCGACTTGTGGTCGAGGCTTGGATATTCTGATGAAAAGTGTATCAATACATCGGGGCATAGAAGTCCTTTACGGCCATCTTGCATTCTCCCACCTTGGTCAATTGCTTGTCGCCATAGTTGGTGATGGCATTCAATATCAGGTTGATGGAGTCTGTCTGGTAATGGAATGCGGCATCTTCCGGCAATCTGAAGCTGAACACACTTGTACCTTGGTCGTAAGGATTGTTCGACTTGCTATTGTAATAGAGGTTCAAGTTGAATGTATTGTTGTCTACATTGATGTCTTCCTCTGTATAGTATGTATTCAGATAGAAAGTCTTGCTTTGTTCGTAGTTGAGGGTCATCTGTGCGTTTACATAACCGTTGGCCGCCCAAATGTTGTTGTTCACGTTGTTGATGACCTGGTTGTCTGTATGCAATGAGTCGGTCGGCTCAAAGGACAGGATTGTCTGGTATGTAGGGATTGCATAGTTTGAATAATAGGAAGAACCCAATTCGATTTGGTAAGTTTCGTTTGGTTTCAGGAAGCCGTCAGCAGGTGCGTTGATGACATCGAACGACACGAATGCACGCTTCACGTTGGAATTCTTCAAGCCCGGCAATACTTGTTCTACACTGGTTGTTGTAGGAACCAGGATGGCGCCATTGTCTGCATAGAACTTATATCCGAAAAGTTGGTCACCTGCGATGGTTACGTAAGAAAAGTATGCCGGACCGCTAGAGTCTTCAGAGTCGTCCAAGCATGAACTGAATGCGAATACTGATGCTAATGCAAGCAATAGAGTTTTAAGTTTCAATGTTGTTTTCATTTTTGTTCTTTAAATTTTTATTAGTGGCGCAAAAATACATAAAAGAATTGAGTCGTGAAGAATAATTCAGAACTTTTAATATTTGGATGAAAGAATGTTGGCTAAAATCTACATTTAAATATAAGAGTCGTTGGTTTTTACAATTTTTTTGTACCTTTGCGGTTTGTCTAGTGAACATTTAAAAAAGATTGAACATTGAATTACAAGGAATTATTAAATAGGACATCTTTGCTGATTTCTGCACCGGCCAAGGCTTGGGCGGAAATTGTGAATGAAACCAACCGGAAGAAGGTGATGAGCGAGTTTGTATATCCGATGATTGGATTTTGCGGCTTGTCCGTTTTCATTGGTACCTTTATCGGCAATACGGCCGGAGTATCGGCCTTCCAGATAGCGATGACCCGATGCTGTGCCACGTTCGTGTCGTTGTTCGGGGGCTTCTTCCTGGCTTCTTACCTGACCAATCTGTTGGGGAAACAAATCCTGGGTAGGGAAGACGAACTGGAGCTGAACCAACAATTTGTGGGATACTCGATGGTGGTTGCCTTTGTGCTCGAAATCATTACCGGTTTGTTCTCTCTTTCCATCTTGCGTTGGATTTTGCAGTTCTATACCGTGTTTGTGGTGTACGAAGGGGCTTCCTCGCTGATGGAGGTGGAAAAGAAGGACTTGACACGCTATTCGTTGATAGCCTCCTTCATCATCATGGTTTGTCCGAGTTTGATAGCCGCTGTATTTGATAAATTATCTCTAATTGTGAATTGATGAAACCTACACCAATCAATATAAAGAATAAAAGAGCCTCATTCGATTACGAATTCATTGAGACTTATACGGCCGGGATAGTGCTGACGGGAACGGAAATCAAATCGATTCGTCTCGGCAAGGCTAGCTTGGTAGATACTTATTGCTATTTTGTTCGGGGTGAATTGTGGGTGAAGAATATGCATATTGCCGAATATTTTTATGGCTCCTACAATAACCACGTGGCCCGTAGGGAGCGCAAGCTTTTGTTGAGCAAGAAAGAGCTTCGAAAGCTTCAGGATGCAGAAAAGAATCCGGGCTTTACCATTGTTCCTACCCGTCTTTACATCAACGAGAAGGGGTTGGCTAAACTTGTGATTGCCTTGGCCAAGGGTAAGAAGCAATACGACAAGCGCCAATCCATCAAGGAAAAGGACGACCGTCGGGAAATGGACCGTATGTTCAAGCACTAATTCAGTTTAACTCCCCCATGTGAAGGGGGCAGGGGGATGTTCCATTGGGTATGTTGTCTGATTTGGGCTCCATGCGGATAGTACATTCCCCTAGCCCCCTTCGCAAGGGGGAGCTTTGACAAAGTAAAATTTTATGAAGAATATAACAGAAATAGTGGCTCAGCGCATTCTGATATTGGACGGAGCGTTGGGAACCATGATACAGAAATATAACCTCACGGAGGAGGAATTCCGTGGCGGACGCTTTGTGGAGCAACCCGGACAGATGAAGGGGAATAACGACCTTCTGTGTCTGACGGCTCCGCACATTATCCGTGACATCCATCGCAAGTACCTGGAAGCAGGAGCAGACATCATCGAGACGAATACATTCAATGCCCAACGGGTTTCCATGGCCGATTATCACGTGGAAGCTTATTGTAGGGAAATCAACCTGGCCGCGGCTAAGTTGGCCCGTGACTTGGCGGATGAATACACGATGAAGAATCCTCAGAAGCCCCGTTTCGTGGCGGGTTCGGTAGGTCCTACCAACAAGACTTGCTCCATGAGTCCGGATGTGAACAATCCGGCTTTCCGTGCCATTACGTTCGACGGGATGGTAGAGGCTTATCAGGAACAGATGGAGGCCTTGCTCGAAGGTGGGGTAGATGCCATCCTGATAGAAACCATCTTCGACTCGCTCAATGCCAAGGCGGCTATCTATGCGGCTTGCGAAGCGATGGAAAAGGTGGGCAGACCGGTGCCATTGATGCTTTCCATTACGGTGTCGGATACGGGAGGACGTACCTTGTCCGGTCAGACATTGGATGCATTCCTGGCTTCCGTGCAACATGCTCCGATTTTCTCCATCGGCCTGAATTGCTCGTTCGGTGCCAAGCAGCTGAAACCTTTCCTGAAGCAATTGTCCGCTCGTGCACCTTATTATATTAGTGCGTATCCCAATGCCGGACTCCCGAATAGCATGGGCGAATACGACCAGACTCCGGAAGAAATGGCGTCCGAAGTGGAAGAGTACATCCGTGAAGGCATGGTCAATATCATCGGTGGATGTTGTGGAACTACCGAGGCCTACATAGCCAAGTATGTGCCGTTGGTGGAAGGGGCAAAGCCTCATGTGCCAATTCCGAAGCATGACACGTTCTGCCTGTCGGGCTTGGAATTGTTGGAACAATCTCCGGAAGTAAGCTTCATCAATGTGGGCGAACGATGCAATGTGGCAGGTTCGCGCAAGTTCCTTCGCTTGATAAATGAAAAGAACTACGAAGAAGCGTTGGGCATCGCCCGCAAGCAGGTGGAAGACGGGGCATTGGTCATCGATGTAAACATGGACGATGGCTTGCTAGATGCGAAAGAGGAAATGAAGACTTTCCTGAATCTCATCATGTCCGAGCCGGAAATAGCACGTGTACCTATCATGATAGACTCATCCAAGTGGGAGGTGATAGAAGCCGGATTGAAATGCTTGCAAGGAAAGTCCATCGTCAATTCCATCTCCTTGAAGGAAGGCGAAGAGAAGTTTGTGGAAAAGGCACGCCTTATCAAGAAGCTGGGGGCGGCAACCGTCGTGATGGCTTTCGACGAGAAAGGTCAGGCAGATACCTACGAACGGAAGATAGAGGTGTGCGGACGTGCCTATCGTATCCTCACCGAACAAGTGGGCTTCAATCCCCATGATATCATCTTCGACCCGAACGTGCTTTCGGTGGCTACGGGTATGGAAGAACATGACAATTATGCCGTCGACTTTATCCGTGCAACGGGGTGGATTAAGCAAAACTTGCCGGGCGCTCATGTGAGTGGTGGGGTGAGCAACTTGTCTTTCTCCTTCCGTGGAAACAACTATATCCGCGAGGCTATGCATGCCGTGTTCCTGTATCATGCCATTCAGCAAGGCATGGACATGGCGATTCTGAATCCGGCCACTTCGGTCTTGTATAGCGATATTCCGTCAGATGTATTGGAGCGCATCGAAGATGTGGTTCTGAACCGTCGTCCGGATGCGGCAGAGCGATTGATTGAGACGGCCAATGCCTTGAAGGAGGCTTCATCGTCTGCGGCTTCCGGTCAGCCGGTAGCCCAACAGGCATGGCGGGAAGCATCGGTGGAAGAACGCTTGCAATATGCCTTGGTGAAAGGGCAAGGCGAATACTTGGAAACCGATATCCAGGAGGCACTCACCAAGTATCCGAGAGCGGTGGACATCATCGAGGGTCCATTGATGGCGGGTATGAACATGGTGGGAGAGCTTTTTGGTGCAGGAAAGATGTTCCTTCCGCAAGTGGTGAAGACGGCCCGTACCATGAAGAAAGCGGTGGCCATCCTCCAACCGGCTATCGAGGCAGGTAAGGAAAAGGGTGCCAAGACCGCAGGCAAGGTGTTGCTTGCCACGGTGAAGGGCGATGTGCACGATATCGGAAAGAACATCGTGTCGGTCGTGATGGCTTGCAACAACTATGAGATTATCGACTTGGGCGTGATGGTGCCTGCCGAAGCCATCGTTCAGAAAGCCTTGGAAGAAAAGGTGGACATCGTGGGCTTGAGTGGATTGATTACCCCGTCGTTGGAAGAAATGGTTCATGTGGCTAGTGAAATGCAACGTGCCGGACTTCGGATTCCTGTCATGGTGGGTGGTGCAACTACATCGGCCTTGCATACGGCTCTGAAGATTGCTCCGGTATACGATGGTCCGGTGGTTCATCTGAAGGATGCATCGCAGAATGTGTTGGTGTCGGCCAAGTTGCTGAATCCTGAACAAAGCGCTGAATATGTCCGGAGCCTGAACGAAGAGCAAGAACAATTGAGGCGGAAGAACGGAGAAAAACAGGTAAGGCTGGTGTCTTTGGAAGAAGCTACAGAGAATAAGTTGAAGTTGTTCGACTAATTGTTTGCAATCATGATGAAAAATCCTATCTTTGTGCAAAATGGATTCTTCATCATGATTTGGTTTATTATACTCACCGTTATCATCATGGCCTTTGTGGCCCGCATCGTTGCTTGTTGCCATAAAAGCAAGCAACCCGGCGAGGAGTGGGACCTCACCGACAAGTATGCCGCTAATGAATTTGGCGAATGAATTCCTCTGCCTTGGCAAGTGTGTCCGGCTTGCCGATGTCTATCAAGCGCAAGTCCTCTTTGATGTAGCCTCCCGACTGTGCTTCGTGGCAAGTCTGTAGATAGAAATCCATAATGGAGAATTTGCCCGTCCATTGGTCTCCCATATAATTAAACAAGGTAGGAGAGATGATGTGGATACCTCCGAAAGCATATTCCTTCTGCACCTCCGGCCGATAGACAAAACCTTCCGGCTTGGTTTGTAGGGTGTCCTTGTTCACCCATCCTTGCAACCGGTTCTTTTCATCGAAAATCAGATAGCGGGTCGTCTTTCTGGGGCTGACCAGCAAAGTGGCATCGTTTCCGCTCGTGAGGTGAAAGTCGTACATGGCTTTCAGGTCCACGTTCGAGAGGATGTCCGCATTGTGTACCAGGAACGGTTCGTCGAAATAGGCCGAGGCCTTCTTGATGCCGCCTCCCGTATCGAGCAGTTCTTCCGTCTCGTCCGAAATCCAGATCCGGATGCCGAAGTTGTCTTTCTCCTTCAGGAAGTCGATGATTTGCTCGCCGAAGTGATGGATGTTGATGACGATTTCGTCGAAGCCCGATGCTTTCAGCTTTTCGATGACATGCTCCAGCATCGGTTTCCCCGCTACGGGAACCAGTGCTTTCGGCATGTGGTCGGTGAGGGGCTTGAGACGTGTGCCCAAGCCCGCCGCAAATATCATTGCTTTCATTTAGTTCTTTGCGTCAAAGGTTTGTTCGATGTTCTGTTCGCGGTGAATCAGTTCCACCTTCACGCCGAATTTCTTGTTCAAGTGTTCCGCCATGTGCTGGGCCGAATATACCGAACGGTGTTGTCCGCCTGTACATCCGAAGGATACCATCAGATTGCTGAATCCTCTTTCCATGTATCTCTTCACGGATGCATCTACCAAGGCGTAGGCATTTTCCAGGAACGGGAAGATTTCGCCGTCGTCTTCGAGGAACTTGATGATCGGTTCGTCCAGCCCCGTGAACGGCTTGTAGCGTTCGTACTTGCCCGGATTGTTCACGGCACGGCAATCGAATACATATCCTCCGCCGTTGCCGGTCGGGTCGTTAGGAATCCCTTTCTTGTAGGCGAAACTCATCACCTTGACGGTCAGCTGGCGTTTCTGCAAGTCGTCTTTGAATTGCTTCATTTCGGTCAGTTCGCGGAGCACGGCACAGAGGTACGGATATTCCGGATAGTCTTCATGCAACAGCTGACGGAGGTTTTCGATGGCAAACGGCACGCTCTGGATAAAGTGCGGCTTCTTTTCGAAGTATCCGCGGAAACCGTATGCACCGAGTACTTGCAAGGTGCGGAAGAGCACGAAGTGACGCAACTGGCTGAAGAAATAGATGCGGTCGATGTTCACGTATTTCGATATCGCCTTGATGTATTCGTCCAGCAATTCGTCGCGCAGGCTTTCCGGGTAACGGGCCTTGGCTTGCCACAAGAACGAGGCGATGTCGTAGAAGAACGGTCCCTTGCGTCCGCCCTGGAAGTCGATGAACCACGGCTCACCGTCCTTGATCATCACGTTTCGGCTCTGGAAGTCGCGGTACATGAAGGTATCGGAAGAGCTTCGGAGCAATACGTTGCTCATCTTCTGGAAATCGTCTTCCAACTTGTCTTCCTGGAATTCCAGCCCGGTGGCCTTCAGGAAGCAATACTTGAAGTAGTTCAAGTCCCAAAGCACGGAACGTTGGTTGAACTCGGCTTGCGGATAGCAATGGTTGAAGTCGAATCCTTCGGCTCCGGCAAACTGGATAGCCGGAAGCAATCGGATGGTCTTGCGGAGCAGTTCCTTTTCTTCTTCGGAGAACGAATTGGTGACACGCCCCTTTTCGATGGCATTGAAAAGGAGAGTATCACCCAAGTCTTCTTGCAGATAGAAATATTTGTCTTCCGATACGCACAATACTTGTGGCACAGGCAAGTTCTTCTTCTTGAAGTGTTCGGCCATGTAGAGGAATGCTTCGTTTTCTTCCACGCTGGTGCCATATACGCCGATGAGGCTTTGTACCCCCAGCAATCGGAAGTAACGACGGTTTGAACCGGAAGCGGGCATTTCGATGATTTCTTCTGCCGCAACACCTGTATGTTGTTGATAAAGTTTCTGTAAGTTTTCTGTAATCATAGGTCTCTATTTACTTTTTCGCACAAATGTACAGAAAAACTTTCGAAATTTCGCGTTTAAACCCAACTAACTACTATTTTTTTAGTATTCGTTATTTTTTCCTTTCATGGGGTGCTTATGCTCCCATGCAAGAAGTAACCCCGAAAGTGGTCGCGATAGCGGTCAACACGGTAATGACGATGTGGAGGATTTTTCCCCAGAGATTTTTGTTCATAGTTATGAGTTATAAGTTATGAGTTATGAGTTTATTTTGAGTTTAGAGTCCTAAGTTATGAGTTATGAGTGAACCATCCGGATGGCAACTCAGAACTCATAACTCAGAACTCATAACTCTTTAAGCTGCTTCTTCTTCATCCTCTCCCGGCTTGCTCAAATCGACGGTGGTTTCACCCTTCTTCTGAGCACGGAGCAATGCAGCCTGAGCGGAACGGGATGCAACCAATCGGAATTCCAATCCCTGGAAGATGGTCTTCAAGTCTTCACCGGGCACATACTGGATAGCAACACCGGTGATGTTATCGGAAGTGAAATCCTCCGCGGTGATGGCACCCTTGCTATTGATTTGGAGTCGGAACTTGCCGAGTTCTCCGAAGTCTACTTGCTTACCGGCCTTCAATGCGGAGAGCATCGATTCGGTAGTGGCGATGAGGACGGCATACACATCTGCAGAGTGTACGGTAGATTTACTAGCGACCTCCTTGGAGAGTTCCTTGAGTGACATTTCTCCGTTGATTTGTGCTTTGGCATACGCCTTGTGAGGATCGTTCTTCTCACGAGGATTGGGCAACATGGCGATACTGTAATTGAGTGGCATAGGCTTTTTGATTTATGATGTTTGATTTATGATGTTTGATGTATGATGTTTTTGTGGGTGGTTTCGAAACCACATTGCAAAGATAATACCTCCATGATAGGCAATGTCCGTATTTGTCCGTTTTTGTCCGTTTATGTCCGTTTTTGTCCGAATAAAAGTGAAAAAGATTAGTATTCACTTGCTTTTGAAGTCAATAATTCGTATCTTTGTATATCTCGATTATGTAGTACATAATGCTTCATCAATCGATGCCCATTGAGACATGAATCGTCCTCCTTCGAGACATCATACATCATAAATCATACATCAAAAATGTTTCAAATCCGTTCATACGGCAAGGCCGAATTGGCTTTGCTCTACCAACCATTGAGTACACCCGAAAGCGCCATGAAGACCCTTTACCGTTGGATAAACCGTTGTCCGATGCTCATGGCCGAGTTGAAAACCATGAATTACAATCCCCGTCGGCACACGTTCTTGAAGCCGGAGGTGGAGGCGATAGTCCGTCATTTGGGGGAACCCTGATAGGGTTATGAGTTATAAGTTATGAGTGAACCATCCGGATGGCAACTCAAAACTCATAACTCAAAACTCAAAAACTTTTCATTATCTTTGCACGTAATTAATCCATTGAGATAAAACAAAATATAAATCTAATGATGAACGAACAAAACAAAATTCTGATTTATCAGACAGAAGACGGACAGACTCAGGTAGATGTCCGCATGGAGAATGAAACGGTGTGGTTAACAGCCAATCAGATGGCAATGCTCTTTGACCGAGACGAAAAAACCATCAGAAAACATATCAACAATGTATTTTCTGATGAAGAGTTAGAGAAAGAGAACAACACGCATTTTTTGCGTGTTGATGGCGTAAAACAACCAGTGGCCATTTACAACCTCGACGTAATCATCTCCGTAGGTTATCGCGTGAAGAGCCAGCGAGGCGTGAAGTTCCGCCAATGGGCCAATCGTATCCTCAAACAATACTTGGTAAAGGGTTATGTAGTGAACGACCGATTGCGTCGCGATCAGTTGGGCGAGCTTCGGCAATTGGTACAGGTGGTAGGACGAACCCTCCAACATCAGGACATCACTTTAACAACTGACGGACAAGCGCTCTTCGATGTCGTGGTGGATTATACCTACGCCCTCGATACTCTCGACAATTACGACTACGAGCGACTGACCATCGAACGCACCACACACACCGGTCCTTTCCGTGCCACTTACGAAAATGCGATGGTGGAAATCCGCCGTCTGCACGAGAAATTCGGTGGCAGCAAATGGTTCGGGAACGAAAAGGACGATTCATTCAAGAGTAGCATCGGACAGATTTACCAAACCTTCGGAGGCGAGGAACTCTATCCTTCGGTGGAAGAGAAAGCCGCCATGCTCCTATATCTGGTAACCAAAAACCACTCGTTCAGCGATGGCAACAAACGCATTGCCGCCACTCTCTTCCTTTGGTTCTTGAACAACAACGGCATCCTTTACCGTCCCGATGGAACCAAGCGCTTGGCAGACAATACGCTTGTGGCTCTTACGCTGATGATTGCCGAGAGTCGCACCGAGGAGAAGGATGTAATGGTGAAAGTGGTGGTGAACCTCATCAACCAATGCAATGAATGATTGCTCTTAAAGTACATCCTCTAACAGCTTACAATTGCCTGTGAAAGCGCATGGACACCTCATCGTAAGCGTTTGGATTGAGGACAAGCAGCCAAAGTTAAACAGAAAAACAGTAAAACAGAAAACAGTTTTTTTGAAAGTGCTAAAAAGGCTAAAAACACCCCTTATAAAATATTATAATTATATATATATAATTATAATATTTCTAAGCACCACATTTTTGCGATGTAAAATAACTGTTTTCTGTTTTACTGTTTTATTGTTTTACCCTAATGAGCTATTTTCTTCTTAAAACGTTTGGAGATTCAAATTATTTCCTTACCTTTGCACCGTCAGTCCCCGCCAAGCCTCTCATTGATGCTCAAATGCGCGGGGCGTTTTATTTTTAATGTATACAGATATGGCCAAACGACATTTTGCAAAATCTTATTCTACTCCATCAGAATTGGTGCAACTTCTTCGTTCCAGAGGGTTGGAAATCGGCAATGAGCAGAAAGCCGAACACTATCTGAAAAGCATCGGTTACTACCGATTGTCCGCTTGCATGTACCCGTTCTTGAAATCTCCCAAGCATGAACATCTATACAAACAAGGAGCATCTTTCGTGCAAGTGATGATGCTGTATCGGTTCGATAAAAAGCTACGTATGTTCCTTCTGAACGAAATTGAGAAAGTTGAAATAGCCATCAGGGAGGCAGTCATGAACATCACCGCCGAAATGACGGGCGACGATTTCTGGTTGACGAATGAAGTTCATTTTGCCAATCTTCGGACATTCAACGATACAAAAACGCTGATTGACAATGAATACCGGAAATCTACGGAAGACTTTATACAACATTTCAAGTACACGTATGTAGAACCTTATCCTCCTGCATGGATATTGGGCGAATTGCTGACGATGGGAAATGTCAATATGGTTTATCGCAATTTGAAGGAAGACCGTATTCGGAAGGCCATATCCCAGCGTTTCGGACTTCAACCTAAAGTTTTTGAATCGTGGATTACCATCTTTACACTTGTTCGGAACACTTGTTGTCACCACTCAAGAGTGTGGAATAAATTCAATTCCATATCTCCTGTATTGCCTAAACGCATCTCCCGTCCTTGGATTACCTTGGGAGATCCGCGCCGTATATATTTCGACATCTGCATCATCAAGTATTTTCTGGATATTGTTTCTCCCGGAAACGATATGCCCGGCAAGCTCCGTTGGCTCTTTGTCGATTTTCCGGAGATTGACCTTCGTGCGCTCGGTTTCCCCGATGGGTGGGAGTTTGAAGCGCTTTGGAAGAGTTCTTGATGCTGGGTTTGAGGGAGTTTCGGGGAGGAGTAAAGAAAAGAATCATGTCGTTTCTCTGAAAACGTTTGGAGATTCAAATTATTTCCGTACCTTTGCACTCGTAAGTTCCCGCCAAGCCTCTCATCGATGCTCAAATGCGCGGGGCGTTTTTTTTTATAGACATACAGATATGGCCAAACGACATTTTGCAAAATCTTATCTGACATAATAATCCCGACTGCATCCACCATGAATGTTGTCGGGAATATTTTTGCTCACACCAACAAGATTCATTACCTTTGTGAATTAGATTAATTATAAACGGAATCCTCGATGTTGAAGTACCATACAAAGAATATGAACTTAACCATTTATTAACCTTTGAATGAGCATGAAACCATCCATAGCTCGTTGGCCATCGAGGGTAACAAGCTGACCGAAGGACAGGTGAGTGACATCATCGAAGGGAAAACCGTAGTGGCACCTCCTCGTGATATTCAGGAAGTGAAGAATGCCATTGCTACCTACGACCTTTTCCCCCGATTGGATGCTTTCAAGGTTGAAGATTTGTTGAAGGCACACGGTACTATGATGCAGGCATTGACTAATGATGCAGGTCGTTTCCGTCGTGGTGGAGTCGGTGTATTTGGTGAGACGGGATGCGTGCACATTGCTCCACCAGCCGACCGGGTGCCGTACCTCATCAACGACCTGTTCGGATGGTTGCGTAGTTCGAACGACCATCTGCTTATCCGCTCGTGCGTGTTCCATTATGAATTCGAGTTCATCCATCCGTTCATTGATGGCAACGGACGCATGGGGCGCTTGTGGCAATCGTTGATATTGACCAAGCTCCACCCGTTGTTCCAGCATCTGCCCGTAGAGAACATGGTGTATGCCAACCAACAAGCCTACTACGATGCCATTGCCGAGAGTAGCCGTCGGGGCAATAGCGGTCCGTTCATCGACTTCATGTTGGGTGAGATACTCCGTACATTGAAATCACACCAAGGCGAAGCATTGGATGACGTAACAAATGACGGAACAAATGTCGGTATAAATGTCGGAACAAATGTCGGAGAAAACGAGCGGAAGGTTTTGTCCATCATTGCCCATACTCCCCAAACAACCGCCCGTGAAATGGCTGGGGTATTGGGTATAACATCTCGTCAATGCGAACGCATCCTGGCTTCATTGAAGCAAAAGGGATTGATTGCCCGTGTGGGTGCCAACAAGGGTGGGCATTGGAAAATAAGATTATAACCATTTGATTGATATTCGCATTGTGGAAAATTTATGAGAATAGCCATGATAGGGTATAGATGTTATTGCTTAGAGATATAATTTTAAGTGATGCGCCTTATATGTTCTTTTATGCAGACATTTTTCGGAGATTGGGGAATTGTTTGATTATTTGGTGTTGAGCAAGATTTTCGGCAGAAGTTTTGTTGTTTGTTTATCAATGATTATATTTGCAAGACGATAAATGGAATTGCCTATGAAGTCGACAAAAGAAATCTTACAATTGCTTAGCCAGTACAAGCCTACGGCCATGAGCAAATATGGGCTTACCCGTATCGGGATATTCGGTTCGGTGGCTCGTGGTGAGCAGTCATCCGATAGCGATGTGGATGTATGCTATGAAGGCAAGGCACCTTCGTTGCTCACACTCGACCATATCCAGTGCGACTTGGAAAAGCTCTTCGGTTGCCCTGTCGATTTGGTGCGTGTGCGTGAGAATATGAACGATTTGCTTCGCAAGCGGATTCAGAAGGAGGGGATTTATGTTTGAATTTCCTAAATGTGGAAACGATTGATAGGATGATTTCTGATTTGAGCCGATGAGGCGGAAAGATATGAACTAGGGCAGCTCTTGTGGGGCTGCCCTAGTTTCCTCTATAAAGCAAGAGCCGCTTGAAAAATCAAACGACTCCGTAACTCCTTTAACAACATGGTTAACGAGATAATGCAAATATCGGTGTTTTGATTGATATTTCAAATTTTTATTGTTACTTTTGCGAAACAGATAGGGCGAATTGTGTTTTGCCCAATTACTTATTGGTTATTATAAAGAAACGTTATGCGTATCTTGTAATTGAAAACCTAGGAAATTTTCAAATGACGAACAAGAAGATGGCATAGTGGTTCTCACGCTATAGCGTGGGCTGCTATTACTATATTTGTTCGTGGGTTTCCTAGGACCTTCAATTACAATGTGGCATTGCAGTTCCACGTTTTCTTTTGTAGGTTTTAGATTCTCTATGGAATTGCAGGGAGCTTATTTGTACTATGAAAAAAGTTATATTGCTGGTTCTCTTCTCTATGATAGTTGTAGGATTAAGAGCTCAAGGTTATACCCCTAAAGTTGGTGATACGATTATGTTTTATCCTTTAACGGAAAAGGCCAAATTAGAATATCAGGGTTATGATTGTTTCTATGATGCAACAAAAGTGTTGCCTAAAAATAAAAAAGTTGTAATTGATGATTATTATGGATTATCAAAAGCTAACGGGAATTCTTATAAGTTTAAAACAGGTTTTCAATATAAATGCAACAAGGATGGTTTGACTCCTTTTGATGAGATAGAAGGAAAAACTTTTAAAGTGTTAAAAACAGAAGCTTACATGCATAAAGGGAAGCAAGAGAATAAAGTCTTCTTGCTTTTTATATCCCGAATTGAAGATGAAGCAAAAATTGTTTTGCGTGTTCCATTCTTTGAAAAAGATGCAAGTTTTTTGACAAAGAACATGATTGCTGAAAAAGTAGAAGGGTATGCCTACAAAACTAAATATCTGTATGTGAATTTGCCATGTATGCCAATAGGCTATATGAAAAAAATTTCTAATAAATTCAGAGGCAAGGATTTGTATTTTAAATGGCAAAATAAAAAATCAGATTATGATTATGATGATTTTAAAATGAAGGAACAAAGTTTAAAAAATATATTCTATTCAGTGAATAAATATCCTTTTAATGAATCTCAATTTGGTACATGTATGGAGGTCAAATTTGTAGAGTGCGATTTGTCGCCATATGCCCATCCGTTTGTTGTCTGTACTTATAGAAACTTAAAAGATGAAGAGATTATTGTAAATGTACCCTTAACGTTTATGGCGGGTAATACTCCGTTTTTCAACTCAAAAGAAACATCAAATTATCTGTTTGAAAATTTTTATACCCTGAAAGAACAAGAAATAAATTCTATGTTTTCAAAGAAGAACTGCCTTTGGGTCGTGAGAAAATTTTCGGGAAAAGATGTGTATTACGGAGCAAATAATCAGTATAACTATGAAGGTGCAGATGATGTGTCTTCATTATATAATGCGTCAAATAATCAAAGAGTTAAGGACAATTCTTTGTATGTTTTGTCTGAAGGCATCTATAAATGTTTGGAATTTATCATCTATAAAAAACCGTGGGATACAGAAGAAGTTTATGCAGTTTTAGAAGATTCTTTAGGAACTAAATTTAGAGTTCCTGCGACTAGCATCTTTTCTGGGACAAAAAAGCATAGGGACTACTTTTACAAAGACCATCAGTGTAAAAACTTTCAGGATTATTTTATGTTGGTTGATGAAGCTTATGCATTTAAACAAGAGCAAAGAAATTTGGCCATTCAAAAGGAAAAAGAAGAAAAAGAACGTTATGCATCGTGGGTTAAGAAATATGGTAGAACTTATGCTGAATTCATAAATGGATTAACAACGATGCAGAAAGAAAAGTTTGAACGATTAGTACCCAAATATGGCAAAGCTACTGCTAAGATGATGGTAGAGGGAAAGGTTAGAATTGGTTGGAGTAAACAAATGTGTAGAGAATCGTGGGGAGAACCTGATGATATAAACAGAACGACAGGTAGTTGGGGCACACATGAACAATGGGTTTATGGAGATATTTATTGTGATTATTTGTATTTTGAGAATGGTGTTTTAACTAGTATTCAAAATTAATGTAATACGAGTTTGAAATTTCTCCTTTATGAGTTAATAATACAAATGATAAAAATATCAAATAATTGTTTGGATATGTCGTATTATTACATTACTTTTGCGACATATAAAATTTTTTGAACCAATTCCTTCGTTTGTAAATAGAGGCAACGAAGCACTGGGAATCGCATAGCGTCCAGCTTACACTGAAGAAGTGTAAGTTGGACGCTTTTTTCTTTAGTAAATATTTTAAATAATATAACTAATAAGATAATGGAAGAAAAGGAAAAAAACAAAGGTTCTGTCATAAGAATCATCATGTTAGGATAAGAAGCAAAAGTCAAGTTTTGATTCACTATAATTATGAATTAATAAAAATTAATATAATAAACAACAATAAATTTATTAACTATGAATAATGATATTGAAAAGATTTTCGATTTATATCATTTGGGTATAACGAAATCATACGATGAAATATTGGATGACAATAAGTATTGTGGCGTTATGCGAGCACGTTTACAATGCTTGTGTTTAGAAAGAGGTTATTCGTTCAAGTGGTTAAACGATAATTTTGGCTTAGCTTATAAAATATGTGGCATGCTCTATCTTTCTTTTTTTAGAGAATTTCTATTTATAGATACGTGTACACTCTATAAAAGTTTGGAAAAATATTGTTTTGCTAAGTTTGAGCCATCTGATGATGATATAATAATACTGAGAAGCCTTGTGTTTTTGATTTTAAGCAAAAATATGAAATCTTTGAAAGGTGTTGAAGAAACTATTGACTATGTACTGGATTGTATAAGGAATCAAGATGTGAAATTTGCAAGAAGAGTATTTTCAATTTCTATGAAAGACAATCTAAAGTATAGATTCAATTTCGGAATAATAACAGAGCATTTGCATGAATGGGAACGATTCATTTTTAATCATTTGTTTTATTCTTCTTTTTCGTTTGAAGAAGAATATGTAGAAAAAATATATAAACATGTAGTTTGTTTATGGCCTTTAAAAGAACGCTGGAAAGTTGTTTGTGCAATAGAAGAATATTTCATTTATTCTTCTAAATTTTGGGAACAACATAAGGGAACTGAATGGGAGGATGATTTGAAGGGGAATATAACTAATGGAATGAAGTATCTCAAGAAACTTGTTAGAGAGGATATGAACAGAGGAAATGATAAAGGTTTAATAAATTATGAGATGGAGAAATCTGAAGTTGTAAACGAAGGTTCTAGCATTAATCATAATGAGACTCAAATAGAGGCTAAAGTACGTTCAAAAGGTCGTAAACCTGAATCACTTTTCAAAGCTAGAAATGGCGGAAAAGATGAAGTAAAAACAAAAGCGAAAGCGACTGACTTTATTAACCATCTGAAAGAACAGGGACTCATTGATACGATAATTGATACAAGCCGAGAAAATGAAGTCAACAAAGCGTTTGTTTTGTTTTATAAGAAATGGATAAACGAGGACAATATCCCTTCACAGCCTAATGGCAATGCATGCTTTCGTTTCTTGAAGGAAGATTGTGCATTACAGATGGCTTCAAACGATGTTAGTTATATGAAAACATATGGAATGTTTATCCGAAAAATGATTGTTGAAGCATAATCTTATGCCAATAGAGTTTGGTATAAAAGGCATAAGAAAAGATTTTGCGTTTTGTATATTATTGATTTATAGGGCAATCCGAAATGGGGTTGCTCTTTTTTTATGCCAAATTAATTTCGCATAATTCCGCATAAAAGGCATATCCTCAATTCTCTCTTCCTTTGCATCATCAAAATCAAACAAATATTTTTTGAGATGCAGAGTAATCTCAAGAAAGAAATCAAATTATTAATCATTTAGCAAAAGGCTCAAAAGGAGGCCGTAAATAAAAGAATGAAAAGACGAATAGCTATGACCATTAAGCAAGTAATGAAAAGTACTAAGATGAACAAAGAGAACATTACCCCTAGTAACTAACACCGAGCGAAAGCAGAAGATACTCATGAGGACAGCGCGCGTTTTCTACTTTCTGCTCTTAATCGCTCGAAAAATGAATTACATACCTATAACAATAGAAGGCAAAGAATACAAATTATTCTATGCCAATGTGGACGGAAAACTCTTGACCCGGCTGGAAATGACCAACGACGAAATCCCGCAACCCGAAAGAATGCCGGAGGGAGAGAACGTGCGTAATCTGATATTCGCTACAGGGCTCTTCGGAAGCAATGAAGCCCTATGGAAGCTGAAGAAAATCTTGCGCAAGGCGGTGACGGAATACCTTCATTCCGGTCAGAAGAACCGCGTGTATTGCCTCTATGCGGCGCTATGGAGTGTGCCGGGCGTATTGGCGCACAAGGAAGCATCCGACTTTATCCGTCAACTAAAACTTTGGTTTGCCGACGACT
>JAFTTU010000131.1 GCA_017466635.1 Bacteroides sp. | reverse complement strand
GTTCTTTCGTTTTCAATTAGAATATTTCTCTTTGCCATAATTGTTATATTACACATTCATTCACAAAGGTAAATAATTTCTCGTATTCAATCAAAAATTATTCTCTTTTCAATTTATTACGAAACTCATTACTCTCTCCCTCTCAACATGTCATAGAACGCTTTTCTATCTCTTTACGGAACTTTTTACGGTTCCACAATCACCACCACCGGATTGGCATCATCCGCCAAATAGGTAGTTCACTTTTGCGTTATTTTTTCAACTTTGCCAAAATCAATATGTCATTGTCATCGAACTGCATCTTTTCTCCCCATGCCTCCAGCTTGGGGTCATCGGATGCCAATAACGCTTCCTGCATATCTTCGGCAGAAACTATTTGCATCATGTAACAATCCTTTCCTACGAAATGGGTACTATGAAATTTGAACGGCAATATACCGTCCATATCATTCGTAATCTCTCCGTCCGTATCATTGCTGAAGGTTCCGGTCTGCTTGTCATGGATGCACAACTGTCTTTTTTTCTCCATCCGATAATCCACGAACAGATAGCGGTCAGAATCCCAGATGTCTTTCAATTCCAAATGATATTCTGCATGTTGCATATTCTTCGGCGTAAGCCGGAAATCTCCCTGACCGAACAGGTATGCCGTTTCGTCCTGTGCATTGCCCAAACGGAAAATCGTATCGTTCAAATGGTTGTAATATAGAATGGTGCCGTTTGTGGAGGCACAAGTATAGTTACAACGCAATGTCATTTCATCCGTATCGAATTCAATGCCTGTATTGGCTTTTTCCTGCAACACTTCCCCACTTCGACTATCTGTTTTCATCCATAAATGAGGCAACTGTTCCTGAGTGAACGATACCATCGATATACCATACAAATTCCCCTTGGCATAAGCTATATCTACCATTCCCTCCAACGGAAGTTCCATCTTTTCCAAAAACTTGCCATCGAAAGAATAAGTCAAGGCTTGTGAACCGTTTCTTACGAATATCCTTTCTCCTTCCGCATCCAAAGCTATGTTGGTGCAGGAGGAGAACTCTCCCGGGCCTTGTCCTTTGCTGCCGATGGTTTTGATGAATGTTCCCTTTCGGTCGAATTGGAGGAGTTCATCACGTGCGGCAACGAAGATGTATTTGTCCGTCATCTTTATTTGCCAGGAACGCATCAACCGGGTATTATCCAATTGAATGTACTCCAGTTCCTCTGCAATGTCGGTCAACTTCATTTCTGTTTCCATGAACTTGTCAGGATGGATTTCCACGACATCCGATGTCCGCTGCTTGTTTTCACAGGCGGTCATCATCAACAGGATGATAGCGAATAGTAGATTCTTTTTCTTCATAAATTCTTTATTTTTTCAACTTATAAATGGCAAGAATCTGATTGTCTTCTTCTCCCATTTCCTCTAACAACTTCAACAATTGCTGACGCTTTTCCGGGAATTTCACTTCTTGCGATTCTTTCAATACTTTAATGTAATCCTCTTTTCCTGAGGATGAAATTATGACCACAATGCTGGATTGTTCATCCATCAATCTGATGAAATCAATGTTACGGTTACATCCGTCAATGTCGTTCTTTAAGCCCGGTACTCCAAGATACCATCCTCCACCCCAAAATTTAGCTTGTTCCTGCACATCCAATGTTTCTGTTTTCTTGTTGAAACGGGCAAAATATCCCTTTTGACTTTGGTTCCAATAAAGATAAAGATAATCTTCCGTTTCTCTGAATGACTTGAATTTGATGTATTTGAAATACTCCTTTGTCAGTTTTCCGTCTATCACCGGCCATTTGTTGTCACCTAAATTAAAATAATAACGCGGGATGATGCTGTCCTTGGTTACGGCATATACCGTTCTGTCGGGTTCATTGTAGAAATTGATGTTTCCTTTGTAATACCATCTGATTGGATCCCAGTCTAATGTAAGCATTATTCCATACACATCACTTGTATCACGCATGGCAAAGAGTCTATTGCTATTCATGTCAATAACATCGGCTGCTATATACTGATTGCAATTAAATGATGCCTGAAGTTGTCCCGGATGCCGAACGATGTATTGATGGTCTATGACGGAAATGGTTTGACCTGCGCCATCTTCACTACTGCTTCTGTCCTTACAGAATGGAACAGACCGTACAAATTGATTATCATTAGTATATACATATACTTTATTTGAGATGCTTGAAGAAACATATACCAAACTGTCTTTTGCAAAAACAAAACCAGGGTCAATCATCTCTTTCGGTCCTTGCCCTATACTGCCGATTTGAGAAATGAATTTTCCTGTTTTACGGTCAAATCTTAACAACTTTTCATCTGAATACTTATTCAAAGTATAAATATCATCGTTAGTAATAAAGCCTCTGACAGATCCAGCCACCAAACAATCGTCTGTGGTTTCCAACTTTACATACTCCACATCTTCCACGATGTCACTAAGCAACAATGTCTGATTGTCACTACCGGAGAAATCTTTCGACAAATCAATTGTATAGAATGACTTTTCTTGCTGTACGTTTTCTTCTTGGCTCTGCTTGTGAGCCTGCTTGTTGGAGCATGATGAAAGTAATGATAAAACAATGCTCAGGTAGATAATCTTTTTCATAGCTTCTATTTTTTATTGGATTTTAAAAATAACCGGTAATATAAACCTTACGTTAACGGCCTTTCCTTTTCGCTTGCCCGGCTTCCATTTCGGCATCGACTGGATGACACGCAATGCTTCAGCATCCAGAAGTGGGTCTACACTTCTATAGATTCGGGGTGATTCAATGTCTCCATTATCTGTTATGATACAACCGACCAATACTTTGCCATGAATCCCATTCCGATGTGCCTCTATCGGATATCGGGCATTTTGGTTGATAAACTTCATGCATTCATCATAACCACCCGGAAATTCGGGCAGTTCTTCTACAATCTGAAAGATTAATTTTTCTTTGACGGGGGTTGATTCTTTATTCTCTTTTTTAGTGGTAATCTTAATAACCCCATGCTTTGCTTTATCGCCATATTCAGCAACAGTACTTTCACTATGCATTGATAGCACAGACTCTATCTGTTCTCCGGGAATGCTGCTTAAAACTTCTTCTCCATATCCTTTGACTTTTTCGTTTACTATCACCAATACACTGTCCTTCATGCTGGAAGTGAAATAACCTTTTCTTTTCATTTCAATGGTAGTAGGCAAACCTTTGTCATCCAAGAAAGAATATTTCAATTCATCTATCGGTGGTCGTGCAAACGCCACAACCGCCAAAGCCGCCATTGGAAGCACAAACAAGCACTTCATGTACGCCCATCGGTTGGACCTAGTCTTGTTCATCATCCTGATGCGCTTATTGAGTAAGGTATGGTTGAAGTTGTTGGCCATGGTGAAAAGCCGGGTGCCTACCACACTTTCGATGATGGATAGCTGATAGGCTTTTGCATCGACGCCCTGACCTACGACCCACTTGTCCGCTTCGTACTCATGGACGGTCTGTAGTTCCTGTTTCAGAAGCCATACTGCCGGATTGAACCAT
>JAFTTU010000130.1 GCA_017466635.1 Bacteroides sp. | reverse complement strand
TAGTTGCTACAAATTAGCCTACATAGAAGCCTACATGGAAAGAGTAGGTTGCCCAGCAAATTAATGTTTATACGGCTTTTGACCGTACGGGTCATTATTTCTAACTCGTTATCAATCAGTTTAATGTACTATATCAAGTACATAAGGTTCGAAAAAAGGGTGTGCCAGTGAGTGATGCTCCCCTTTTTTTGTCGGCATGTATTTGCGTTTCTAGAATGAAGTGACTATATTTGCGAAAGTTAATTTTAAATTTGATAAAGAATCACATGAAAGACAAAAAATTCTATCCGTGGGTAGTCGTAGGACTACTTTGGGTGGTGGCTCTATTGAATTATATGGACCGCCAGATGCTTTCTACCATGCAGGAAGCAATGAAATTGGACATCGTTGAGTTGCAAAAGGCCGAAGCTTTCGGTATGTTGATGGCCGTGTTCTTGTGGATTTACGGCTTCATGAGCCCGGTAGCGGGTATCATTGCCGACAAGTTGAGCCGTAAGTGGCTGATTGTAGGAAGCTTGTTCGTATGGTCGGCTGTAACATACTTGATGGGTTATGCCGCTGACTTCAACCAGCTCCTGATTCTCCGTTCTACCATGGGTATCAGTGAAGCACTCTATATTCCTTCTGCTCTTTCCTTGATTGCCGACTGGCACGAAGGCAAGTCGCGCTCGCTCGCTATCGGTATCCACATGACCGGTCTCTATACAGGTCAGGCCATCGGTGGTTTCGGTGCTACCTTGGCAGCTGCCCTTTCTTGGCAACAGGCTTTCCACTGGTTCGGTATCGTAGGTATCGTTTATGCCGTGGTATTGATGCTTTTCTTGCATGAAAATCCGAATCGTGTAGTGGACAAGAAGTTGGCTTCCGAACCGACCAAGAAGGCCAATCCGTTGGCAGGCTTGGGCATCGTGTTGACCAACTGGGCATTCTGGGTAATCCTGTTCTACTTTGCAGCTCCGAGTCTTCCGGGCTGGGCTACCAAGAACTGGTTGCCGACCTTGTTTGCCGAAAGCTTGAACATCCCGATGTCCGAAGCCGGTCCTATCTCGACCATCACCATCGCCCTTTCATCGTTTGTCGGTGTAATCGTAGGTGGTATCATGTCCGACAAGTGGGTACAGAAGAACATCCGTGGCCGTGTGTACACCGGTGCTATCGGTTTGGGTATGACCATCCCTGCCTTGGCATTGTTGGGCTTCGGTGAAAGCTTCATCGCTGTCGTAGGTGCAGGTCTGTTGTTCGGCGTAGGTTATGGTATCTTCGATGCCAACAACATGCCGATTCTCTGTCAGTTCATCTCGGCCAAGTATCGTGCTACTGCTTATGGTGTGATGAACATGGTAGGTGTGTTTGCCGGTGCTGCCGTGACTCAGGTATTGGGTGCATGGACCGATGGCGGCAACTTGGGTATGGGCTTCGCGATGTTGAGTATCGTGGTAGCTGTTGCCTTGGCTTTGCAGTTGTTCTGCTTGAAGCCGAAGACTGATAATATGGAATAAAAAGAAAAGAAAATGATTGTATCAAACTTACAGAATAGTGCACGGGTGGAGAGCCTCCACCCGCTGTTCAAGCAACTCTTTGACTATGTAAAGGCAAACGATTTGCTGAATGCGCCATTGGGACGCATCGAATTGGATGGTGACAACCTGTTCATCAACAATGTGAATCCTGAATGTATTCCGGCAGAAAAGCAAGTGTTGGAAATGCATCGTGACTATATCGATGTGCATATCCTCCTCACCGGTAAGGAAACCATCGGGTGGAAGGCTATCGAAGACCTGAAGAACATCACTCAGGAATATCAGAAGGAAGGCGATTGCGCTTTGTCGGACGACCAGCCGACCACTTTTGTGACTCTCCAGCCGGGTGAGTTCTGTATCGTCTATCCGGAAGACCCACATGCTCCGATTATCGGCGAAGGTAAAATCAGAAAATTAATTGGTAAAGTTAAACTTTAAATAAACAGATATTATGGAAAAGATTATTGGTCTTATTGATGCTCCTTTTACACCGTTCTATGAAAACGGTGAAGTGAACTTGGAACCGATTCCTGCATACGCAGCAATGTTGCAGAAGAATGGTTTGCAGGGCGTGTTTATCAACGGTTCTTCCGGCGAAGGTTACATGTTGACCGAAGAAGAACGTATGAAGTTGGCTGAAGCATGGGTGGCTGCTGCTCCGGAAGGTTTCAAGGTGATTGTTCACGTAGGTAGCTGCTGTGTGAAGGCTAGCCGTATGTTGGCAGAGCATGCACAGAAGATTGGTGCTTGGGGTATCGGTGCCATGGCTCCTCCGTTCCCGAAGATTGGCCGTATCGAAGAATTGGTGAAGTACATTGAAGAAATCGCTTGCGGTGCTCCTGAACTTCCGTTCTATTACTATCATATTCCTGCATTCAACGGTGCATTCCTTCCGATGGTGAAGTTGCTCGAAGCAGTGGACGGCCGTGTGCCTAACTTTGCCGGTATCAAGTATACTTTCGAAAGCATCTATGAATACAACCAGTGCCGTTTGTACAAGGATGGCAAGTTCGATATGCTCCACGGTCAGGAC
>JAFTTU010000129.1 GCA_017466635.1 Bacteroides sp. | reverse complement strand
TCTTGTATTTTCATTGAACATGCACTTCTAAAGAATTCGCTCAAAACTCCTTGCACTCCTGCAACCGGGAGTTAACATCTTATGTACTAGAGCAAATGCGGTGGCAGGAGTGGTGCAACCGTCGTGCCACTCCTGTCACCGATATGGAAAATCTCGATGAAATGGCTGTTTTTTGTGCTTTTGGCAATAAAAAGAGAACAAAAGTCCCGAACAAGGAAGATTGTTAGGACGATTGCACAACAGAGACTTCAGAAAGTACTAGTCCCTTACCGCAAACTCACTGATTGTTCCTGTTTCGGAAGAGAAAACCGGTGTATACCATTCCAATAGAGTTTTCAGTCCGTTCTCAACTTCTTTATTGGGTATGTCTAGTTTCCATTTTCCTTGAAGTTCCATTTTATTTAAATTTAGCCAACATGAATACAGGATTATCCTCCTCAGTCAGTTTGGAGGCGATTTCCTTCAACTCTCCTTGCAACTTGCCTTCTTCCAACAATTCTATCAAGACATAAGCCGGATAGTATTGCATGATATGATGTTTGGGTACTGTGTAACCGTTTGCTGAAGGCCTACTTCTGAATCGATGTTTCTTATCTGTAATATTTTTGTCCACCAATTTGGTTTGGATACAATTCCCGGTACGTCTGTCCTGTAGATAAGTCCAATCCGGCCATATTGTTTTCTTGATATCCTTTTCACATGCATACCATAAATAGTACTTGTCTGTAATGGCTTCAATACCGGCAATAATCGGTACATCTTCACTTTTCATCCGGTTTTTTCTTACCGCAATAGGAGTTAATAGATTCTCCTTATAAGAATAGACCGTATCCAATCCAAAATCAGCGATAATTAATTCTTCATTGATATATGCTACAGGAGAAAAACCGATCCCCATACCTCCAAATTTATCCGATTCCTCATCATACCAATTGAATCCATCTCTAATTCTTTTTTCAATGAATAATGGAAGCCGACTTATGGAACCATCGCTTGTTGAAATTCGATAGTAAGGCTGGTGATTGGTCGATTGTTCTTTCATTTCATCTACATTGTACCAGTCCTCTGCCAACAAATTGGATTTGTTACAATTATATATTGATCCTATCATGTAGCCATTCCCTGATCCGTTTCTTATTTTCAAAGTTCGTATGTATTCTCCATTATAGGTATATACTTGTACACATCCTTTCCTATTATCGTTTATATAAATTTCCTTTGTGGCGATATTGACTCTCATATCACTTACCATTGTATATTCCTCTCCACTTTGACCTTTACGATTGAAACTGTGAGAAAACTTTCCGTCTCTTTGGAAAAATATGACATTATCTTCTAAAGGACTATAAGTAATGATCATGCTGTCGGTTACGACTGTATATGGTGCGGATATTAAAGCTTCGTTATGACTTTCCAATACAATGTATTCTACATCTGCAATATCTTGTAAATTGATGATTTTTTGAGGATACTTTTTCTGTAGGTCAAGAACAGGTAATGATAATGGTGCTTGTGTTGATTCACTTTCATGTGCAGAGGCTTTTTGTTGCTTGTTGCCACCTCCACAAGCACAGAGGGCAACGCACGTCAGGATTAAATAGAACTTTTTCATCATCATATTATTTGTTGATTAGTTTGATGATGCAAAGTTAGATGGTTTTTATTTTACCTCCAAGAAACCATGATGTACATTTTAATTTTGTAAGTTATTGATAATCAATGAATGTGTGATTTTGTAGATGTACATTTTCAAAATGGAGGATAATTGCTCCTGTCATTTCACTTTAAATTCACTGATTGTTCCTGTTTCAGAAGAGAACACCGTTCCCACCTTGAAGAGCTTGCGGACTTGTTCCAAATCGCCAGTCTTCAATGCTCCTACGATATCGCGTGCCCAACTTCCGGAATCCTTTTCAAATTGCAGATAGTTATTGGCAACCAAAGTAACAAAACCTTTCTTCCTTCGTCATCCCGGTTGCGTGGATGTAGTCGCACGCCATTCGGGAGAAGGAGCCGTCATAGTGGGTTTGTAGAAATTCGTCCAATTGTTCCTTCAGGAATTCGTTGTTCATCTTTCTATATTTTTCAGTTTATAAATCCGTCTTCAACTTTCCGATGAAAATGTAGTTGTTATCATCCTCGTCGATGGTTTTCATCAATGCTTCCATCTTCTTCCGTCTTGCCTCATCCGGATTGTTTTTCAGTCCTATTTCCAAGCGTTCTATCAGGACAGCCGGCTCAATGTTCAAGGTGTAATAACCATTGGAACAATGAAAAGGCATATATTTAATAGGTTCGTTATCCAAGAAGTCGTTACCTATACGAAAGAATGCTCCTTTCTTGCTCATTTTCTCTACCATGAAAAATACTTCTCCCTCGGTTTGATATGTTCTATCACCCACTTGCACCGGATTGGTCAATGCACCTATATAGTGTACAGGAAATTCATGATAATCGTGTATGGCAATTTTTCTCTGTCCGAAGTTCATCGTAAACTTCGGATGTAACTTTCCATCTTCTAAACTCAGATGATACAAGGTGTCCTTTCGTAATTCCCAAAACGTAGAAAGAAAGACATCCAATGCATCCGATGTAGCCTTTGAGGATACTACCTCATTACTGAAATCCGGTTTTAGTTTCAAATGATTCATCGGCACTTCACTGATGAAGTTTCCTTCCATATCCTGTACCCAAGCCACCACTGGTAAATAGTCGAACGGAAGCAGCATTACCGCCACTCGATTCCTTGCAGCATCTACCTTGAACTTGCCTTTCGGAACAATCATTTTCTCGTATTTCTTGTTCAATGGAATGTCCTTCAAGTATTGCCCTTTCATATCGTAGACAAAGATGGACTTAGCATTCCAAGGCAAAAGATAGATACAATCTGCCTGTTCATCGATTTGCATATCATATATCATCGTATATTCTCCTGGACCTTGACCAATGTTTCCTACTTTTCCCACAAACGAGCCGTCACGCCGAAAAAGTTTGCAAGGCACATTGTTCGCCCTTCCTACCAAGATATAATTCTCGGACACACATACAGGTCCTTGTCCTACCAAGGCTTCATCTTTCCCATCCAGCTTCACGGTCACGAGATCATCTACCCAATAGCTCAGTGGCAAGTCTATCGTATCTTTCAACAGATTCAGTTCACAAACAGTCATTTTCTCTCCACCAACTTCAACCGATTGTGCCACTA
>JAFTTU010000078.1 GCA_017466635.1 Bacteroides sp. | reverse complement strand
TTGTAAATTTGCAGAAGTGAACCTATGAATTTTTAATTATCAACTTAAATAAATATTGAGATTATGTCAAAAGTAACCGTAGTAGGCGCTGGTAACGTAGGCGCTACATGTGCAAATGTTCTTGCTTTCAACGAAGTAGCAGACGAAGTGGTAATGCTCGACGTGAAGGAAGGTGTTTCTGAAGGTAAGGCAATGGATATGATGCAGACAGCTCAGTTGTTGGGCTTCGATTCTACATTGGTAGGCTGCACAAATGATTATGAAAAGACTGCAAACTCTGACGTAGTGGTTATCACTTCTGGTATTCCTCGTAAGCCGGGTATGACTCGCGAAGAATTGATCGGTGTAAACGCTGGTATCGTGAAGTCTGTAGCTCAGAATATCTTGAAGTACTCTCCAAACGCTATCTTGGTGGTTATCTCTAACCCGATGGATACCATGACTTACTTGGCTCTCAAGTCTTTGGACTTGCCGAAGAACAGAGTAATCGGTATGGGTGGCGCATTGGACAGCTCACGTTTCAAATATTACTTGTCACAAGCTTTGGGTTGCAACGCCAACGAAGTAGAAGGTATGGTTATCGGTGGTCACGGTGATACTACTATGATTCCTTTGACTCGCTTCGCTACATACAAGGGCTTGCCGGTTTCTAACTTCTTGTCAGCTGAAAAGTTGGAAGAAATTGCTGCTGCTACAATGGTAGGTGGTGCTACATTGACTAAGTTGCTCGGTACTTCTGCATGGTATGCTCCGGGTGCAGCTGGTGCTTATGTAGCTGAAGCTATCATCCACAACCAGAAGAAGATGATTCCTTGCTCAGTATTGTTGGAAGGCGAATATGGTCAGTCAGACCTCTGTTGCGGTGTTCCAGTAATCTTGGGTAAGAACGGTATCGAAGAAATCATCGAATTGCCGTTGAACGAAGACGAAAAGGCTAAGTTTGCTGCTAGCGCTGAAGCTGTTCGCAAGACTAACGCTGCTTTGACAGAAGTTGGTGCTCTCTAATTGGTTGCACTACTGAATAGCATAGAAGGCTGTACTTTCGGGTGCAGCCTTTTTTATTGGAAGCAAGCGGAACCGTCGGTGGATACTTTCCATCGTCTGAAGGTGAAATTTGAATAGCTTTCTTTTCCAGTGGTGTCTATCCATTGGTTTAGTAGAGTGCTGATGTGGACATTGTTCACTTTGAATGCATCGTCATAGATTTGTGAACCTTCCGGATTGTTGTGGTCGTGATTATTTCCATGAGTATTTTCAATGTTGTAGAAAAAACTCTCAATCAGTGTTGGATTGTAACCATCGTAAAATCCTAGCAGTGCTCCCCAATTATTAGGAGGTGTTTCTGACTCTTTATATACATAACAGTTTGAAATTTGTCCATTAGGACTACGTCCGGCTATACTTCCACTATATGCGTTTTTGTTGATTTGTGTGGAATGCTTGTTCTTATGGGAATAACAATTGATGATTGTCCCACTACCATCTCCCAATATATCGCCTGTTATATTTCCTGTTCTGCGGTAATAAGTATTGTTGGTGACATAACAATTGATGATAAAACCAGATGAACTTCCGCATATTCCTCCCGTGAAATTGCTAACGACACCACTAGAATATAATTTTGAATCTTGTACAGAGCAATTTTGTATGATGCCACTGTTTTTTCCGGCAATACCACCTACACATTCATATATAGTTGCATCTGTGTTTTTAATTCCGCTCAAATGAAGGTTTTTAACGATTGCACCTTCATCTATAATTCCAAATAATCCAATGCAGTCAGAGTCGAAACCTTTATCAGGAATAATATAGCCACTAATCGTATGTCCTTTCCCGTCAAAGATATTTGCGAAAGCTTTGGCTTTTTTATAGCCGATAGGATACAAGTCTGTACAATCAGCTTCTGTTAATTCAATGTTCTTCCAAAGGTAGTATATCATCTTCCCGTCAATCTCCTCTCCAAATTCATCCAAAGTTCTACCAGCCGTAATAGGCTCATACCCATTAATCAATCGACTAAAATCAATCAAGTCATCAGCCGTACGGATACCCGGTCGTGAATCGGTGGATGTGATATTACATTCGTATCGAGTACCGCTTTGGAAGTTATGAGGACTGAAAGGCACATCTTTGAAAATTCCGTCTTTCCACGTGATGCGAAGCGACAAGGTACAATCATCACAAGGAGGGAGGATAAAGGAATAAGCATGACTGTCGTTGCGACTTTGCACAACCGTATGCGTTTGGTCGGTCAGAGAGAAAGTGCCGTCTGATGCAGATACCGCTTCCACTTGGACGGGAACAGACAAGGCGAGTTCTTGGATATTCGCATCTAAAGTCGGCTCGATAAAGAGCGTCAACGATGAAAAAAGATGCTTGAATTGCAAGTTGATTTCTCCTTTCTCCTGCAGGGTTTCTTGGGCGATTAGTATGTCTTCCAGCATTCCTTTGGCATACAAGTTTTCAGAAGTATATCGGTTGTCGGTGTAAGTAGGATAGAGGGCGGTAATTGTTGTTTCCATCGATTCGTCTGTCCAATGGAGTTCTTGACCGTTGCTCCAAGAACTTCCGTTGTAGGTGAAAATCCCATTCTCTACAGACAATCCACCCGATGCATTCAGCAAAATCTGACTACCGTTTGCCAAGGATGCCTCTTCGGTTCCTCCACGGGAAAGGATGGGGTAGGTACTGGAAAGGGCATGCGAAAATTCTACTTGCTCCGTATGACAAGCAGATACCAAAACGAATAGAAGGATGGGGATATGTAATAGAATCCGTTTCATTGTACATGTATTTTGAGTTCAGATGCAAATATAGCGGTTTTTGGATAAACCATCAAGGTTTTGATAAAAAAACATTGCCCGCCTTGTGGGCGAGCAATGCTATCGATTGAGGGATAGAAACGTCTTGTTATACGATACCTTGAGCCATCATCGCATGAGCCACCTTCATGAAACCAGCGATGTTTGCACCCTTCACATAGTTGATGTAACCGTCGGCTTCTGTACCATACTTCACGCATTGTTCGTGGATGCCGAGCATGATGCCATGGAGCTTTTCGTCCACTTCTTCGGCTCTCCAGCTCAAGTGCATAGCGTTCTGGCTCATTTCGAGACCTGAAGTTGCTACACCACCTGCGTTCACGGCCTTACCCGGAGCATAAAGCTTCTTGTTGGCAATGAATGCGTCGATAGCTTCCGGAGTACAACCCATGTTGGAGATTTCACCGATACACAATGTACCGTTGTTAATCAAGTTCTGGGCATCTTCACCGTTCAATTCGTTCTGAGTAGCGCAAGGCAAAGCGATGTCTACCTTCACTTCCCAAGGACGACGGCCTGCTACGAATGTAGCGTTCGGATACTTTTCTGCATATGGAGCCACGATATCGTTGCCCGATGCACGGAGTTCGAGCATGTAGTCGATCTTTTCACCGCTGATGCCATCCGGGTCGTAAATATAACCGTCAGGACCGGAGATAGTCACAACCTTAGCGCCCAATTGGGTTGCCTTGGTTACAGCACCCCAAGCCACATTACCGAAACCGGAAACAGCTACAGTCTTGCCCTTGATGTCGATACCGGCTTTCTGCAACATTTGGTTCACGAAGTACAAACCACCGAAACCGGTTGCTTCAGGACGAATCAAAGAACCACCGAATTCCAAGCCCTTGCCAGTGAAAGTACCTGTAAATTCGCGAGTCAACTTCTTGTACATACCGAACATGTAACCAACTTCACGGCCACCTACACCGATATCACCGGCAGGTACGTCCATATCCGGACCTACATGGCGCCACAATTCGAGCATGAACGATTGGCAGAAGCGCATTACTTCGGCATCGCTTTTTCCGCGTGGAGAGAAGTCGGAACCACCCTTGCCACCACCCATCGGGAGAGTAGTCAAGGCATTCTTGAATGTCTGTTCGAAGCCCAAGAACTTCAATATGGAAAGGTTTACAGATGCGTGGAAACGGATACCGCCCTTGTATGGACCAATGGCGTTGTTGAACTGTACACGGTAACCCAAGTTAACTTGTACTTTACCTTTATCATCTACCCAAGGCACTTTGAAAGTAAAGATACGGTCTGGCTCAACCAGTCTCTCAATCAGAGAGGCTTTTTCGAACTCTGGATGCTGGTTGTAGATATCTTCAATGGAGTGCAATACTTCCTTGACAGCCTGCAAGTATTCAGATTCACCAGGATGCTTAGCTTCGAGAGAAGCCATGATTTGATTAATATCCATAATAAAAGTATTTAAGGTTTTGACAAAATGAAATTCATTCTTGTTGCAAAGATAGCTTTTTGTGGAAATCTGCCAAATGTTTTGCCCTTTTTTTTGAATGAAGAAAGTAAATACCGGAAAGTCCCTAGGATGGCTCTTTCTTTCAGGAAGTTCAATTTCAAGTTGAAATAAGTTGCATACGTCAATAATTTTGCCGATTTTTGTATATGAAGATTAAAAACGGAAGATTATGCTTAGCAAAATAAAATTGAACCAACTCTATTTCAAGGATACATCGTTCGTGAACCTGATGACAAAGCGCATCTTCAATGTGCTCTTGGTGGCGAATCCCTACGATGCATTCATGCTGGAAGACGATGGCCGTATCGACGAGAAGATATTCAATGAATACATGAACCTCAGTCTTCGATACCCCCCGCGTTTTACCCAAGTTTCTACCGAGGAGGATGCTTGGAGGGAACTGAAGAATACCACGTTCGACCTGGTGATTGTCATGCCTGGTACGGACAATAGCGATACCTTCGACATTGCCCGCTCCATCAAGCAGAAGTATGCCGATATCCCGTTGGTGGTGCTTACGCCTTTCTCGCACGGCATCACGGCCCGCATGGAACACGAGGATCTGAGCATCTTCGAGTATGTGTTCTGCTGGTTGGGAAATACCGATTTGTTGGTGTCCATCATCAAGCTGATTGAGGACAAGATGAATCTGGAGCACGACATCAAGGAAGTGGGCGTCCAGATGATTCTGTTGGTGGAAGACTCCATCCGCTTCTATTCGTCGGTGCTTCCTAATCTGTACAAGTTCGTGCTCAAGCAAAGTCAGGAATTTGCGACCGAAGCCTTGAACGAACACCAACGTACCCTCCGTATGCGTGGACGTCCCAAGATTGTATTGGCACGTAGCTATGAAGAAGCGATGCATTTATATAATAGGTATGAAAACAATGTGTTGGGAGTCATCACTGATGCCCGTTATCCTCGCGAGGGAATCATAGACCCTATGGCAGGTATCAAACTGATGGCAGAAATCCGAAAGCGCGACCCGTTCATGCCGTTGATTCTCCAATCTTCGGAACTGGACAATGCCAAGTACGTGAGCCGGTATGCAGCCAGCTTTGTCGACAAGAACTCCAAGAAGATGAATGTGGACTTGCGCGACATCGTGTCCAGTAACTTCGGTTTCGGTGATTTCGTCTTCCGCAATCCGGATACCTTGGAAGAAGTGGCTCGTGTGCGCAATTTGAAGGAACTGCAGAACATCATCTTCGACATTCCGAGAGAATCTTTGCTCTACCATGTCCAGCGCAACCATGTGTCCCGTTGGCTTTATTCGCGTGCCTTGTTCCCGCCAGCAGAATTCCTGAAACAAATCCGTTGGGACTCTGCCAAGGATGTGGACGACCATCGCCGTATCATCTTCGAGGCCATCGTGAAGTACCGTAAGATGAAGAACCGGGGGGTAGTGGCTATCTTCCAGCGCGACCGTTTCGACCGTTATTCCCACTTTGCCCGTATCGGCGAAGGTTCGTTGGGAGGCAAGGGCCGTGGCTTGGCGTTCATCGACAACATGGTGAAGCGCCATCCGGAGTTCGAGGAGTTCGAGAATGCGACCGTTGCCATTCCGAAGACCGTGGTGCTCTGTACCGATATCTTCGATGAGTTCATGGATTCCAATAACCTCTATAAGATTGCATTGAGCGATGCACCGGATGAAGCCATTCTGAAGGCATTCCTTCAGGCCCGCTTGCCGGAACGTCTGTTGGAAGACTTCATGGCATTCTTCGATGTGGTCCGTTCGCCCATTGCCATCCGTTCTTCCAGCTTGCTCGAGGACTCGCATTACCAACCGTTTGCGGGCATTTATTCCACCTATATGATTCCATATATGGAAGACAAGAATGAAATGCTCCGTATGCTGAGCGATGCCGTGAAGGGAGTTTATGCCTCTGTATATTATAAGGATAGCAAGGCTTACATGCAGGCCACCAGCAATGTCATCGACCAGGAAAAGATGGCGGTCATCTTGCAGCAAGTGGTCGGTATTCAGTTCGGAAGCCGTTTCTATCCGTCCATCTCAGGGGTAGCCCGTTCCCTCAACTATTATCCGATAGGCGATGAAAAGGCCGAAGAAGGTACTGTCAGCTTGGCGTTGGGCTTGGGGAAGTACATCGTGGATGGTGGCTTGACCCTCCGTGTCTGTCCGTATCATCCTACCCAAGTGCTTCAGACCAGCGAGATGGAAATGGCACTCCGCGAGACACAAACCTCGTTCTATGCCCTCGACTTGAAGAACAAGGGAGAAAACTTCTCGTTGGACGATGGCTTCAACTTGCTGAAACTTCCGGTGAAGGAAGCCGACAAGGATGGTGCCCTGCAATATATCGCTTCCACCTACGACCCGTACGATATGGTGATACGGGACGGTATCTACCCGGGTGGTCGAAAGGTCATCACCTTTGCCAATATCCTTCAGCACGAAGTCTTCCCGTTGGCGAGAATCCTTCAGTTGGTACAGGAATACGGCCAAAGTGAAATGCGTCGTCCGGTAGAGATTGAGTTTGCGGTCAATTTGGACCCGAAGGAAAAGAGCGGTACGTTCTATTTGTTGCAAGTGCGTCCGATGGTAGATGTCAAGGCCGATTTGTCGGAAGACTTGAACAAGATACCGGAAGACCAGCTATTGTTGAAGAGCAACAATTCGTTGGGACATGGCATCATGGAAGACATTCACGATTTGATTTATGTGAAGACCGATGGTTACAATGCGGGTGATAATCCGACCATTGCCTACGAAATAGAGAAGCTTAACCGTAAGTTCCTGGATGAAGGCAAGCATTATGTCTTGGTAGGTCCGGGCCGATGGGGAAGCAGTGATTCGTGGTTGGGTATTCCTGTCAAATGGCCACACATTTCAGCCGCTCGTGTCATTGTAGAAGCCGGTTTGACCAACTATCGGGTAGACCCGAGCCAAGGAACGCACTTCTTCCAGAACTTGACGTCATTTGGAGTAGGCTATTTTACCATCAATGCCTACATGGGTGATGGCATTTACAAGCAGGATTTCCTCGACACTCTTCCGGTGGTGGAAGAAACGCCACACTTGCGGCACGTCCGTTTTGAACATCCGATAGTGGTGAAGATGGATGGCAAGAAGAAACTTGGCGTGGTAATGATGCCGAAGGAATAAAAAGAAAGATGGTGTGCCAAAAAAGAAGTGGATGCGTATTTTTACACATCCACTTCTTTTGTTATCTTAACTTACCGTTTTCATAATCCAATTGGTAAGTCTTTCCTTTCGAAGTCGGAAGTTTCACTACCGCATCCTTGTATCTTAACGTGAGTTCGATATAATTAAAACAACGTAAGTTGCCCGTCATTGAGAAATTCCACTTCAATGGCGGGTTTCTTTTCAAAGAAGCAATAGGCAGCAATAGCAGACAGTGCATTGGCATTGAAATTATTGAATGACCGATGTCTTGAATGTTCTATCTGGGCAATATTCTTCAGTTCATCGTTTACCGTTTCAATTACCGCTCTCTTTCTTATATCGAACTCACGTTAAAATAAAGGTGAAGGAAAGCAAGCATACACACCTGTTGCCGGCAGAGTTACAACAACAAATCTCGTGGCTATAAGGTACATCGGTATTCTGTGGACGAAATTAGTCGCAATCAAAAGGGTGTCAGAGAGGAGAACAAGGAAGAAAAGCTACCTTTTTAGCAAAAATGTGACACTTGTGACACATTGTGACAC
>JAFTTU010000128.1 GCA_017466635.1 Bacteroides sp. | reverse complement strand
ACGGTCGTAATAGAGCTCAGCTACACGGGCACCCATTTCCTGGATGTGCGCCAAAGTTGTAGTAAAGTGGTAGTTCATCGGCACTACTTGACCCTTCTTGATGAATGCCTTGGCCAAGATGTTTTCGCAAGCACGACCCTGGTGAGCCGGCAACAGATACTTCTTGCCCAATACATCTTCTACCGCCTTCTGCAAACGGATGAAAGATTGTGAACCGGCATAAGCGTCATCGGCACGGAGCATAGCCGAAACCTGGTTGTCGCTCATAGCATTCACACCACTGTCGGTCAACATATCGAGGTAAACGTCGAGAGTGCTCAAACGGAATGTGTTGAAACCGCCTTCCTTCAAGGCTTCCATACGACGTTCAATAGGTACTAAGTGAAGTTTCTGCACAACACGAACCTTGTGCAATTCGAGTGGCATATCGCCACCTTTGTAGAATTTTACATTACTCATAAGTATATATTTTTTTGTTGTTTTTGATAAAATTGCGCCAAAAGTAACACTTATATTTCAAATAAAAGCAAAAAGCAGTCATTATTTTGCAAAAAGATTAAGTTTTGTGTTATTTCAGTTTCTCGTTCGGGTGTTTCCAATAAAAAGCGTACCTTTGCATCCGTTATTAAATAAAGGTAAAAAGATATGTGGTTAGCCCTTGCTTTTCTTTCGGCAGCTTTGTTGGGATTCTATGATGTATTCAAGAAGCAATCCTTGAAGAACAATGCCGTCATTCCGGTGCTTTTTCTCAACACCTTGTTCTGTAGCTTGATATTTCTGCCCTTTATCGTGCTTTCGGCTTGTGGGAACTCATGGGTAGAGAGTTCTATCTTCCATGTGCCGATGGTGGGATGGGAGTCGCATCAATACATCGTTCTGAAATCGTGCATTGTGCTGTCTTCTTGGTTGTTGGGCTATTTTGGTATCAAGCATCTGCCTATTACGTTGGTAGGTCCGATTAATGCCACCCGTCCCGTAATGGTGCTAATAGGAGCGATGCTCGTCTTTGGTGAACGTTTGAATCTCTATCAATGGATTGGGGTATTGTTGGCTATCTTTTCTTTTTTCTTGTTGAGTCGAAGCGGAAAGAAAGAAGGTATCGACTTCAAACATAACCGATGGGTGTTCGCCGTGGTAGGGGCCGCAGTCATGGGAGCCGTAAGTGGATTGTACGATAAATATCTGATGGCTCCGGTTTCGGAAGGAGGCATCGGCCTTGACAGAATGGCGGTTCAATCGTGGTATAACCTTTATCAATGTGCGATGATGGGTGCGATGTTGCTCTTGTTGTGGTATCCGAAGCGAAAGACGACGACACCTTTTCATTGGCATTGGGCGATAATCTTCATCTCCCTTTTCCTCTCGGCTGCCGACTTTGTTTACTTCTACGCTTTGAGTTTGGACGATGCGATGATTTCCATTGTTTCGATGGTTCGAAGAGGAAGTGTGATTGTTTCTTTCCTGTTCGGTGCGATGGTGTTTAAGGAAAAGAATCTTCGTAGTAAGGCGATTGATTTACTCCTTATATTAATAGGTATGGTCTTCCTTTATTTGGGAAGCTGCTGATTATTACTTTTTTCTTTCTGACAGCAGAAAGAAAAAAGGTAACAAAAAAGAAAGACTGCCGTCTGCACTTTTTGAACTACTCCGGCACTTTTCTACGCTAAACAAAAAGAACTCGCTTCGCTCAAACAGCTTTTTGTTTTTAACGCTCCGAAAAGCACCTTCGCTTCACGTTCAAAAAGTGAGGCCGGATATTCTTGAGGTAACATAGCTTTGTTCGTTAAAGTGGATGTTTTTCAATGCATATATTTTCTTCATTTATCATCCAGACACATATTCAAGTACAAATTATCCCCAAAACAAGCGAAGCGACGTTTACGCCATCACTCACCTCGTAAGTTCCGGCATTTAGTGGAGAAGCGTGAAGAAAAATGGAGATTTTTCCGTGAAGAACGAAAAGCTGTTTGAGCGATAGCGAGTTCTTTTCGTTTAGGAAAAACCTCCATTTTTTAGCTTCGGAACGGGAGCCGGCGAATTTTCTTTTTGTTTCGTTTTTCTTTTGTTCGGGCAAAAGAAAAATGAAAGGAAAGCATCATTCAATTATGATATCATAAGAAACATCAAACGCTTCACGAGAACCAAGTTTCTGAATCCATTCACGGTCCTGAAGGTCGCCTTCATAACCCACCTTGTCACAACGGCCATACCAAGGCTCGATACAAACAAACGGACAATCAGGCTTTGGCTTGGTAGGAGCCCAAAGAGCTACCAATGGAGCATCGAATTTCAAAGTTACATAAGGCTTCTTGTCCTTAGTCAACAAAGAAACTTGCTTCAATTGCTTGTCCTGGAAAATGTAAGTATCGCAATCGAACGTATGTACATCTACCGGCATCAAACCTTCGGCATCCAATTCAAGCGAATGAAGTTCAGGAGAAACACAACCCTTTTCCACTGGGGAAATGTACTTCAAATCCTTGGTGTTGTCGAAAGCGAAGTAACAACGTTCTTCGGTCGATGGGTCGAAGTCAGGGAAATAGAAGGCTGGATGTGCACCGATTTGGAAATACATGTCCATAGCACCCATGTTTTCCACACGCCATTTCACGGTAATCTTGTTGCCGTCGAGGATGTAACCAATCATCAATCGGAACGGGAAAGGGAACTTGCCTAATGTCTCAGGTGTACTTTCCAACCAATATACGATGCCTTCATCGTCCTTGTAAGTCACTTGGAAATCCATGTCGCGGGCAAAGCCGTGCTGACCGATTTCATACGTATTGCCTGCATGACGATATTTGTCTTCCCATACACGACCTACATTGGGGAACAATACCGGTGAACGGCGGCCCCAGAACTTGGCATCGCCTTGCCACAAATATTCTTTACCGTTCTTCTTGATGCTCTGAAGTTCTGCACCATGTTCAGAGATTTCAACGGTGAGGATAGAGTTCGAAATTTTATCCATAGTATCTTTGTTTTTATAGTTTGCTCAAAGGTACAAATAAAAATTGGAAGATTGCAACAAGTCATACGTTTCAATCTTCCAATGATTAAATTTTGATTCAATAAAGGCTTTTATCTTCTCCGAAGCTTCAGCATGTTGGCAGCTTTCCGTCTGTCGGATTCGAATCTGAAGGAATCCAGAATCAGATAAGCATTGTCCAAATCCACGACGTGTCTTGCCATGATGTCCAGCACTTTCAGCTTGTCCTTATCGAAAGAGTAGAGTGATAGTAGCTTGGCGCATTGTCGGCAACTGAAATAATTGTCCAACACACCCACACTTAGGAGTTCCAAACGATCCTTTTCGAAAGACTTCCGCTTGATGGTCTTGTAAAGGAATTGGAAATCTTTTTCACCCATGATAAGGTTACGATGTTGAGGACGGTCATGAGGTGGTCGACGTTGTTGCATTTCCAATTCGGCACGAGTTATTCGGTGAGGATTGGATGCATTCAGTAAGCTGGCTCCATTTCCCGTCCATGCACATATCGCAAGGATAAGGATAGTCTTTGATATTCGTTTCATGGTCGTCTGTTTTTATTTGTTTGATGCAAAGGTAATAGATGTTTGTTTGTGGAGGAAAAGATATTCCCTAATTGTCGATAGGGAAATCCCTAAATTTGATAGGGAAATTCCTATTCTCCATGAAATGTACCTTACACCAAAAAATGAGAGTACTCTCGATTCATCCTGAGAGTACTCTCATCAGCTTGCGAGACTACTTTCATAGCCACCTGAGAGTACTAACGTTATTCATCGTATCTGCGGATGAACGGTTAGTCAATGGCAGCTTCCGGGATGCCTGCCGTTTCGGCATCTTGTGCAAACCATACGTTCATCGTGACATGGTCGCCGCGGTTGTTCCAGGCGTAATAGGGGATAAGCTTCAAAGAGGCTGGTGTGGTTTCTTCGCCTTTCAATGCTTCGGCGTTCAGCGTGATAGCAGGGATTCCCTGCAAGATGCCTTCCTTGAAGGTGTCTATCTGTCCTTGCTGGTTATTGGAAGCAAGGATGTAGCTTGATGCCGGGTGTTCATTGTCCGGTCCTTCGGCGCAATATACCAAGGGGCCGCGAGTGATGCAAGTGCGGTTGATGTCGGCTTCCACCCGATTGTCGGCGATGGAATAGCGTATCGGCATCGGAAGGTCGAGTTCCACCTTGTCGCCTGCTTTCCACGAACGCTTCACGGGCAGATAGCCGTCGAGGACAGGAGCATTGACTTTCTGGCCGTTGACGGAAGCCGTTGCTTGGGTGGAAGTCTTGTCGGAGTAGCTATACAGCTCGCCGGGTACGAAGCGGTCGCTACACCAAGTCGGGATGCGGAGCCAAAGGGTGAAGTCCATCGCTTCGGAATCAGGACTGACCTCAATCTGAATCTTCCCGTTGAAAGGATAGTCCGTTTGCTGTTTGAGCTTGACCGAGCCGTTTCCCAAAGTCAGTTCGGTGGAATTGCTGGCATACAAGGCACAGAAGATGTCGTCTTCCGTATGCGAGTAAATCATGCCGGACACTTGCGGGATGAGTCGTGCTAAATTGGATGGACAGCAAGCGGTGGCAAACCAGGGAGAGCGTCCGGCACGACCATGGTTGAAGGTTTTCTCTCCGTCGGCTTCCAATACGTTGACATAGAAGAAACGGTT
>JAFTTU010000077.1 GCA_017466635.1 Bacteroides sp. | reverse complement strand
TACGTCCATCCTTGTATTCCTGATAATAACCGTCGCCCTTCGTATAGTGCAAGCCCAGATTCATGTTCCACTCGGAAGAAAACTGATGATTGAACAGCAATTGCCAGTTCTTCTGCACATAGTTGTCCGTCTGATCATCGTAAAAATGCATCTTTCCGTTCTCGTCGGTAAACATGTATCCGCACGAATTGTACCGTCTGCCATATTGTTCCATTTCCTCTTTCGACGCATAGTTCCACGCATGATACGTACGTTCCTTTCCGGCAAAGGTAATCAGCTTAATCGAAGTATGGTCTCCATAATAAGCCCCTTGCAGATAGTAGGAATTCAGTCCCACCGAAGCCCGGTCAATGTATCCGTCGGTAGCGATGTTCGATAGACGTGCATCGAACGCCCAATGGTCATCAATCAGTCCGCTTCCCACGTTCACGGTCTCCTTATGCGTATTAAACGAACCATATGAAGCATTGAATGTCGCATACGGCTTCACCGAGAGTTCTCCCGTCTGCATATTGATACTCGCCCCGAAAGCGCCCGCTCCATTGGTAGAAGTTCCTGCTCCACGCTGCACTTGCATATCCTTTACCGAAGAAGCAAAGTCCGGCAGATTCACCCAAAACACGGTATGACTCTCCGCATCGTTGATAGGTATTCCGTTGGCGGTAACATTGATTCGTGTTCCATCTGTTCCTCTCACACGGATGGTGGTATAGCCGATACCTCCACCTGCATCGCTAGTAGTCACGGCACTTGGAGTCATACTCAGCAAATAAGGCAAGTCCTGCCCAAGGTTCTGTTTCTGAAGCTCCTCTTTTTCGATGTTGGTAAATGCCACCGGAGTAGTACGTGTGGCACGTGTTGAAACTACTTCGACCTCTTGCAAATTGATTCTCCACAAGCTGTCTGATACTGCACTCTGCTGTTGTCCATAGACAACGGATGCGCCTCCCATCGAGAGGTACATCATCATTGCAATTTTTTTCATTGCCCTTTCTATTTTTTATTAATAACACAGAAAAGGGGGAATTTTCTTCCGTTTCCCTACGCCAGCATTACCTGGATCAGGTTATGGGTATGATCTCAGCCCGTTATATTAAGGCACCCCGCATATTGAAATCTAGGGACAAATATAAATGGTTGGTTGGAATTGAGCAAGTATTTTTTTATTTTTTATTTGAAGCGGGACAAGTTCCATTAAATGAAACTATATGGAACTATTAATTATAGCAACCAAACCACTCACAATCATCATTCCATAGACAATCCGTTTCAAGGTACGGTTACTGATAAGCTCGAAACATCTTGCACCGATGGAAGAACCGATGACAGCACCTCCAATCCCTATCACCCAACAAAGCCATGTATCATCTGAATAGAATCCTGCCTTGGTTCGAAAAAGAGTATAGAACACATTCAGTAACACCGAAAAAGCTTGAAGTGTGGTGACATACTCGCGCTTGTCTTCCAGTGTACTTATACAATATAGAACAATGGGAGGACCAGGCATGGCAAACATACCACCCATCACTCCACTGATGCTTCCGATTGTCACCTGTGCCGGTTTCGATTTGAAAATCTTTCCCATCCGTCCTTCGCCAAACATGAAATACAAGGCAATGAGAATGAGCATCACACCTAAGCATTGCTTCAGAGTGGAATTGCTCATCGAACGCATGTATTCGGTGGCAAGGAAGGAAAACAGCACATTGAAAAAGACCACTCTCCCCATCATTCGCCAACGGATGTATTTCCAGTTCCTCACGGCAATCATCAGTGCCGTACTTCCTGCCAACAAACCCGAAAGCATGACTGATTCACCATACGAAGGAAGAAAGAATGGAAAGAACATCATCACGAAGATGCCGAAACCAAATCCGCTAACCCGCTGGATGAAGCTGGCAACAATCGTCAGTAAAAAGACGAAAATATAGGTAAGCATATCTGACAGCAAACAAATAGTGCCATTCTTCGCTTGGCTTAGAATGACACTTATTATTCCTTATATTATTATTATAATCCCAACTTCTCTGAAATCTCCAACATCCGCTGGATAGGCTTCACGGCTTCCTTGGCCACTTCCGCATCAACCGTTACTTCCGGCCATTCGTACTTCAAGGTATTGTAAAGCTTTTCAAGGGTATTCAAGCGCATGTAGTTACATTCGTTGCAAGAGCAAGTACCGTCTTCCGGTGGAACAGGGATAAAGTTCTTTTCCGGACACTGCTTGCGCATCTCGTGAAGGATACCGCTTTCGGTCGCTACAATGAAATTGAGTTTTGAACTGTTGATAGCATGTTTCAACAATCCTGCTGTAGATGCCACCTTGTCAGCCAATTTGGCCACAGTACCCTTACACTCAGGATGTACCAATACATCGGCATCCGGATATTGAGCCTTCAGTTCGAGAATCTTTTCCACCGAGAACTGTTCGTGTACATGGCATGCACCATCCCATAAGAGCATGTTTCGGTTCGTAATGGAGTTAATATAATTACCCAAGTTTCTATCCGGACCAAAGATAATTTTTTCTTCCTTTGCAAAACTATCTACAATCTGCTTGGCATTGGTCGAAGTCACTACCACATCGGTAACCGCCTTGACAGCAGCAGTGGTGTTGACATACGAAATGACTGTATGGTCGGGGTGCTCTTTGACAAACTGTGCAAACTTGTCGGCAGGACAACTGTCGGCCAACGAACATCCGGCGTTAAAGTCAGGAACCAATACTTTCTTTTCAGGACAAAGCACCTTGGCTGTTTCGCCCATGAAATGAACACCACACATCACAATGATATCGGCATCGGTCTTAGCCGCCCATTGTGCCAAAGCAAGGCTATCGCCCACGAAATCGGCGATGTCCTGAATCTCACCCGACTGGTAGTAGTGGCCGAGGATAACGGCATTCTTTTCCTTACGCAGTCTGTCTATCTCAGCTTTCAAATCGAGGGTCTTGTCTACCGGCTCGGTAACATACCCGTTTTTCAACCATTCCTCTTTATTCATTATAACTATATATTTTTCTTCTTCTTTCAAAAAAGAGATTTTATACTGATGATAATAGCCGGTTAATAGTGTTAGTAAAAAAAGCACTGAATTCTTGCTTGGAAAGTTATTAGACGAAGAGTTTCCGATATGAGCAAATAACTAACAAGCCTAAATGTTGATAATGCCTATTTTACATACTTTATCAACAGGCAGTTGATAATACGCAAAGTTAAAAACTTTCTAGTTATGAACATCCATTTTTAGGGTGAAAAATGTGTTGATAGTGTGTTATTAATTTTGTGCTAACTTTTTTGGAGGATTTATACGGGAGATTCTATATATAGGATTTTGAATTATGCAAGAATTATTTTTCAAAAGTTATACCTGAAGTTTTTACATGTTTTCCACCGTTATCAACAGGGTTATGAGAATAAGTTATTATCTTTGCGAGACGAAAAGACAACCTATATAAATAGATATATGAGAAAGCTTAAGATTACAGAATTGAATCGACTAAGTGTGGATGAATTCAAGCAGGCTGACAAACTTCCGCTGGTCGTAGTACTCGATGAAGTACGTAGTTTGCATAACATCGGTTCCGTGTTCCGTACTTCGGATGCCTTTTTGGTGAACCGTATCTATCTGTGTGGCATTACCGCTACTCCTCCTCATCCGGAAATGCACAAGACCGCATTGGGTGCAGAAGACACCGTGGACTGGACCTACAAGAAACATACGTTGGAAGCAGTAGAAGAACTTCATAATCAAGGATATACTGTATTGGCTATCGAGCAGGTAGAAGGAAGTACCATGCTGGATAATCTCTCCCTGGATGCCGACAAGAAGTATGCCATCGTGATGGGAAATGAAGTGAAAGGTGTTCAGCAAGAGGTGGTCAATGCATGCGACGGATGCATCGAAATCCCTCAATACGGTACCAAACATTCCTTGAATGTATCGGTAACAACAGGTATTGTTCTTTGGGAATTTGCTAAGCGTATGATGTCTTTCTAAATCAGATTTGTCCGCTTTCTACCAGTAGTACAATCCGTTCTATTTCGGCATCCTCTCCTTCTGGGTGGTATTCTTTCTTCAGGCTGGCACCGAATATGGCTGCAAAAGCTTGATAGAAACCTGCCTTGAAGGGGCCCAAGAAGGCTTTGACCAATTCGTAGGAAGAAGAATCGGTTTCGCGGTTGATGAGCTTTATCAACAACTTTCCTTGTGAAAAAGTGAGTTTCTTCATTCGTGGCGTATATTGTTCTTTCACACTCTTTTCCACCGCCTGAAGATGTTTCTGACGGGCTTTTTCATCGGGAAGGGTTTGAAGGAATTCATAGGTTTCGATGATGGCACGGTTCACTTCCTTGGCAATGGGGAGTGTCTTCTTCACGTTACGAACCAATCGGTTATACCGTTGCTGTTGCTTTTTGTTCTTGAATTTCAAGGGCTTGAAGCAGTAGAGAGTAGGCATACGCAACGAAGCAATGGTATCTCCTTCGTATATACAGGCAGGTACCAAATATCCGTTTATAGTAGTCGTCTGTTCTTGCGCTTGAAGATGAACGGCTATAAAGGAAAAAAAGAATACAATCAGCAGGCTCCTTTTCATTTTCGCTGTAAAAGTAATAAAGAAATGGGATATGAGCGGAGATTAATAAAACTATTTAACTTAAAAACGAGAAATGGAATACAAAATGAACAAACGGTTGAAAACAATGCTAATTATTTGTGTTTCAATGTGCTTTTCGGTGAATAACTTGTTTGCACAAGAATCATGGGAAAATGTAGTCAACGAATTGGAAGAATTGAAGGAGCATCCCATTCCCATCAATCATGCTACTCAAGAACAATTGGAGCGAATTCCTTTCCTTTCCGAACATCTGGTGGAGAACATCCTTTATTACCTTTATAAATATGGTCCCATGCTCAGCGACAAGGAACTGATGATGGTGGAAGGTATGGATACACAAACTGCCCGATGGTTAAAAGAGTTCATAACTTTTCAATTCACTGAAAAAGAGAAAGATAAGCCTACTTTAAAGAATGTTTTCAAGTATGGTAAACACGAGTTATCAACACGTGTGGATATTCCTTTATACACTCGGGAAGGATATCGGTCGAACCGTTATTTAGGTCCTTCCTTTTATCATAACCTCCGGTATAGTTTTCGATACAGTGATAAGGTTTATATAGGTGTAACTGCCGAAAAAGATGCCGGAGAACCTTTCTTTACTGGTCATAATCGGAAGGGATACGACTTTTATTCACCATACTTGTTGATAAAGAACTGGGGTAAAGTCCGTGCCTTGGCTTTGGGAAACTATCGGTTGAATTACGGATATGGATTGGTGATGAATACCGATTTCAGTTTAGGTAAAACCGCTACACTTTCTACCTTGGGGAATAAATCTACCGGAATAAAGAAACATTCTTCCACCGATGAATATCGCTATTTTCAAGGGATAGCCGGGAGTATTTCGCTTACAAATCGCTTCTCGGCAGATGCCTTTTATTCCTATCGGACTATGGATGGAACGGTGGATAACTTGTTTATAACTTCGATAAAGGAAGATGGATATCATCGGGTTCAGAAAGATGTTGAGAAGAAAAATACCTTCTCCAACCAATTGATAGGCAGTCATATACATTACAATGGAAAATACTTCGAAGCTGGATTAACAGGTGTTTATAATGTTTTCAACCGGGTGTTGAAAAATACTCCTCGCTCTTACAATCAATACTATCCCCAAGGAAAGGATTTCTTTAATGTGGGAATGAACTATAAAATCTTTTGGAAACGGTTTACATTCTTGGGAGAAACAGCCTTGGACAAGAATGGAAGAATTGCCACGATGAATATGCTCCGATATGCTCCGAAAGGAAGTTTTCAACTGGTGGTTATGAACCGATTTTACGATGTAGCTTATCAGAGTCTTTTTGCACGTTCGATAGGAGAGGGAAGTATGGTTCAGAATGAAAGTGGATTCTATATAGGGTTGGAAACCAACTTATTGCGTCATTTCAAAATCTATACCTACGGAGATTTCTTTTACTTTCCATGGAAGAAATATCAGGTGAGTAAGCCAGGAACCCAAGGATTTGATGGATTTTTCCAATTGAGTTATTCACCACGTTATGAACTGGGCATGTTCATAAGTTACCGATATAAAAACAAGTACAAGGATTTCACTTCCGAGGAAGGAAAGAAGACTACCATCCCATATATCCAACAAAAAGGAAGGTATCAGTTGAATTATTCACCAAGAAATGAACTGGTGTTGAAAACTACGGTGGATGTGGTTCATCATGCCTATCGGGGACAAAAGGCGTCCAATGGAATTTTGATTGGACAAAGCATCAGTTATCAATTCAAGAAACTCCCTTTGCAACTCGATGCCAGTGGTGCTTGGTTTCAGACGGACGATTATGCTTCCCGTATCAGTCTATATGAAAAGGGATTGCTCTATTCTTTCAGCATCCCTTCCTTTTATGGCAAGGGAGAACGATTGGCTTTCAATGTTCGCTATGAACTGTACAAGCATCTCATTTTTCAAGGCAAGTATGCATGGACCCATTATCGGGATAGAGAAGTTATCAGTTCCGGATTGGAGAAGATAGAGGGAAACACTAAAAATGACCTTTATTTGCAATTAAGATGGAAGTTTTAAAGAAATTCGGTATATTTGTTGCTATTAAATCATTTATGCTATGAAAAGAATTATTCTTTGTGCGTTTGCACTCGTTGCTTGTATCCTAGGTATACAGGCACAAACTCAAGTAATTGCACACCGTGGTTTTTGGAAGACCGAAGGTTCGGCCCAGAACTCCATTACAGCTTTGGAAAAAGCAGCCGAAGCTCAGCTTTATGGTTCGGAATTCGATGTACTGATGACGGTAGATGGAAAGTTGGTAGTGAACCATGACAATAAGATAGAAGAAATGGTCATTCCCGAAACTCCTTACAAGAAACTGAAGAAGCTGAGAATAAAAAATGGTGAAAAGCTTCCTACTTTGAAGAACTACCTGAAGAAGGGCAAGAAGCTGGATATCCAGTTGATTCTCGAAGCCAAGCCGCTTCCTACTAAGGAAATGGAAGACCAGGCCATAGCGAACATTGTGAAGATGGTGAAGAAAATGGGATTGGAAAACCAAGTGGAATACATTTCCTTCAGTCTGAACATGTGCGAACAGTTGGCCAAGCTTACTCCCGCATCAGAAATCGCTTATCTGAATGGCGACATTGCTCCAGCCGAACTGAAGAAGAAAGGCATCAATGGCATCGACTATCATAAGGGTGTATTGCTCAACAAGCATCCGGAATGGATAAAAGAAGCACACGACCTGGGCATGAAAGTCAATGTATGGACCGTCAACAAGGAATCCGAAATGAAGCAATTAATCGATATGAAGGTAGACTTCATCACTACCGACCAACCGTTGGAAGTGAAGGAATTGCTCAAATAATCATTGCTCTACATATACCAGTCTTGTTAAGTCGTATCCTCGTTGTTTGATGTTTGCCAGAAGCTTGTCCAACGTTTCTTTCGGCAATTCGGGGGTACGGCTTAATATCCATAAATACTTGTCGGAACTGCTTCCAATCAAGGCATACTGATAATCCTTGTCCAATTCCATGACATAGTAATCGCTATAAAACCAAAGGAAGAAGGATACTTCCAATCGTCCGGGATATTCCACTGGATCGGGTTGTTTGGCCTTACCGACAATTTCTTTCGGTTTTCCGTTCTTGATACCTTTATTTACGACACGGATTTTTCCATTGGGTTCCAAGGAATACTCGGCCGTGACATGAGACATACCCTTTTCAAAAGTATGGTCGTATCGGGCTATTTCATACCATTTCCCCATGAAACGTGGAATATCGAGTACCTTTACAGTAGAAGTATTGATGGAAACATGTTTGTTGGCTTGGCATGAACTATGTGCCAATAGAGCTGCTACCATGGGAAGCGCATAGAGTATTTTGCTGTATTTCTTCATCTGTTCAACATTTTTCAAATCAACAGAAATCGCTTGTTATTTGTTCATCTATCACTATCTTTGTAGCATAATTATCAAACTATCCGGAAAATGAAAACTGAACTTGAAAAGATGCGGAGTGAAGAACTCTATTCCTTTGCCGATGCAGAAGTGACGGCCAGCATCGTTCGTGCCCAGAAACTTTGTGCCCGTTTGCGGATGATGTCCATCCATGATGAGGATTATCGCAAGCTCATTCAGGAATTGATACCAGGTATTCCTGACAATAGCACTATCTGTCCTCCTTTCCATTGCGACCATGGGCATGGTATTCTTTTAGGTGAGAATGTTTTCATCAACTACAACGCTACCATGCTGGACAGTGCCTATATCCGAATCGGAAAGAATACCAAGATAGGTCCCAATTGCCAGTTCTATTCGGTCAATCATCCTTTGGATTATATGGAGCGTCGGAATCCCCAGGAAACGGGATATCCCATCACTATCGGTGAAGATTGCTGGATAGCAGGTGGAGTCATCATTTGTCCGGGAGTGACCATCGGTCATCGTTGTGTGATAGCAGCAGGAAGTGTAGTGACCAAGGATATTCCGGATGATTCATTGGCGGCTGGTTGTCCGGCGGTGGTGAAGCGGAGATTGTGATTTTGTATATCTACAATTCCTTAAATTCTTCATACAAAGCTACTGGTCCTAAATGCCATAGCTTTGTATTTTCATCTTCAAGCTTTTTATATAAATCGGAAGAGTATAATATTTTCATAGCATCTACTATACTAATGTTTCTTTCATTAGCAAGCATACATGCTAACCAACTTAATTTTGAAGGTAATAGCAAGTACAAATTATTTTGATTGATTGTCAGATTCATCATAATAAACCTCCTTTGCTTCTACGAAACATAGTGATTGTAATGCTTTAATAGTATGAAATAGATATTGATCCACTAATTTATATGCTTTCAATTCGGAAATAAGCATTTGTTTATCAATTAATCCTCCTTCAAACAGAGCAAATGCTGCATATACTCTATCATTAGCAACAGGTCCAAATACTAAATCATAGTCATGTATAAACTCTTTCTGAGTACGGTTTTTCATTACAAAATCAACCCATTCTTCGGTAGGTTGTTCAAAATTTAAAACCTTTAAATTTTTAATATTGTTTTCATCAAAATCATAGATATTGATAAACCCCTTGTTATGTATTTTATCTAGCTTACGTCTTACCCATGAAAAAGCTTGTTCATAGGATGTTGTTGTATAAAAACCATATCCATAATCCAAAGTTCTATTAGGTATACGGATTTCGGGTTTTTCTACTATTTCAAGACTTCCATGATAGATTTTCATATGCTTTCTCCTTTTCTCGTTTTTATAAGTTCATCAATTTCTTCCAATAACCATTGACGGCTTTGTGTATGTAAAATATCAAAATGTTCAGATAAATAATCAAGTATACCATATGTAACAAAAGTATTTAAAGCTTCTGCTCCACTTATTCCTTTCACTGATTTGTATTGTTCAATACAGAAAGAAAGGAAATAGGCTATATCTTGATTGAGTTTATTCATAGCTACTAAGTTTTCATGCAAATATACTAAGAATCCGGTTATATTATTAGTAGAAAAACTAATAATTACTAATAATTCTACAAAATAACGCTTCATGAAGCATCGGCCTACGCATAAAGGAGCATTGGCTTACACTCCCATATGTATGTGGCGATGCTTCATGAAGCGTTTTTTTCGAGACTACCAAGTATCTTATCAAAGCATTAAAAACACTTAGCACTCATTGCACCAATAATCTAATCTGTTGATATTCAATACCCGTTTGGTGTAATGTGAATGAAAATCCCATTGCATTCATTGCACCTATTTTTTCGATGCAATGGATGTAAAGCCAAAACAAGGCTCATTACACCAAAAGTATACTGATACACAAACTATTAGGTAATTGGTGCAATGAGTGCAATGTATTTTCAATTTTTTATAAATCTGTTCCCCTTTTTAGTGATTTGTTTTGCGTGCTGAACGATTTTTATTCAAATTTGTTTTGCACGTTGAACAAATTTTGCGTATTTTTGTTCAGTCTATAAAACAAATGAGTAATGGAAACCCTTATTAGCAGATACAAAAGACTATTAGCGGCCACTTCTACCACATACATCCGTAATCTAATGAATACCATTCATTGGAGTAATCGTTTGATTGCCATTCGTGGAGCAAGAGGAGTAGGAAAGACTACATTGATGCTTCAATACTTGAAACTGAATTATACATCTGATGGACGAGAAGCCTTGTATGCCAGTTTGGATAGCGGATATTTCACACGCAATACATTGAGTGAATTGGTAGAGCAATTCTATCTGCGGGGAGGCAAACATCTTTTCTTGGATGAAGTACATAAATATCCCGGTTGGAGTCGTGAAATCAAAAACGCATACGATGAATATCCCGACTTGAAGATTGTTTTCAGTGGTTCTTCTTTGTTGCAGATTCTAAATGCGGAAGCCGACTTGTCCCGCCGTTGCATCTCATACGATATGCAAGGTCTTTCTTTCCGCGAATATATCCATTTCTACCATCAGATTGAAATCCGTCCTTATACGTTGGATGAAATTCTTTTTCAACCGGATAGTCTTTGTACGGAAGTTAACGCCAAGTGTCGTCCATTGGCTTATTTTGATGATTATCTGAAAGTGGGTTATTATCCATTCCGATTAGAAGGAAACGAAGATTACTATACTCGAATTGAGAACGTAGTCAACATGATTCTGGAAATCGAGCTTCCTCAACAATGCGGAATCGATGTGGCCAATGTACGTAAACTGAAAACATTGCTGACCATTCTTTCTTCCGAAGTACCATTGATGGTGGATATGACTAAATTATCTGCCTTGTCAGAAATGTCACGCACCACTCTATTGGCTTATCTGCAATATCTGCATCGGGCCAAGCTGATTCATCTGCTATATTCTGACCTCGATTCCTTGAAGAAATTGCAGAAACCGGATAAGATTTATATGGAAAATCCAAATTTGCTTTATGCCCTTTCACTGAATGAGGTAAACAAGGGAACAGTTCGCGAAGTTTTCATGGTTAATCAATTGGCTTATCAACATCGGGTAGAATATTGTACTCGTAGTGCCGATTATACCATCGATAGAAAGTACATAATCGAAACAGGCGGAAAGAGTAAGGATGGCAAGCAGATTGCCGGTGAACAAACTGCCTTCATTGCTTCTGATGATATTGAATATGCGTTAGGAAACAAGATTCCGTTGTGGGCGTTTGGATTTTTGTATTGAATAAAAGCACCTATTTAGTTAGTATAAATACAAAATAATCAATCGTTTAAGTATAGTTCACAAGTTTGTGGACCACAAACTTGTGAACTGATCAAAAAATCATTGGTTTTCTTCATTTCCTTTTTTCAATAAAAATCCTTCTTTAGCATTCAAAGGTGATATAACGGACTTTCCGGTTTTAGCTTCCAATTCCATTCGGGCATTGCGGGCAATTTCTCCACCTTGAACAGCTATTTCTTTATGGTCTTCGAATGTTTCAGGATGATTACTTTCAGAGATTTCTTTAGTCGACAATTCTGCAAGCATATTCAGAACCAATTCTTTGTTGGTCATATTGTCACGCAAGTTTTCTTTCTTCAAGCCTTTGAATTGTTTATATTGGCGTGCAGTCATATCTGACCATGTCTGATAAATGATGTCAGTCAAAGTAGCGAATTGAACACCTTCCTGCAAGCCATGCTTTTTCCATTCGTCTGTCAGTTCCTTGCGTATTTCAATGCTTTTCAATCGTTGGTTAATCCAATTGTCGGAATATCCAAGACGCTTGTAATCCTTCATTGCTTGTTCGATGGAAAGTTCTGGGTCTTGCATCTGGTCAAGTCGTTCTGCAGCAACTTGTGCCATCCATAATTTGAATGGTTCGGCTTTGGGTGATGGGATGGATTGGATAAGACGGAAAAGTTGTTGAGTAGTTGCTACATCAGTCAATCGCATTTTGCCATCTTCTGATATTAATTTCAACCGGTTACAATTTGTAACCGTTTCATTTCCCTCCTTTTTGAGTCTGTTTTTCAACACTTTCCAATAATTACGTGCTGTTTGATAATCACTGTCTGTCAAAACAGCTACTACATCCACTACAGAAAAATACCACTCTTCGGTCTCACTATCCCATAGAGTACGTACCTTCTTTTCTTTGAAAATTTTAATTGCATTTTGTTTTATCATTGTATAATTCTTTTAGTTGTAATTAGATTGCGAATTTAACAAAATTATCTCTATTATTAAAATTATTATGGCAAATCTCTTTCATTGTTGTAGATGATATTGAATATGCGTTAGGAAACAAGATTCCATTGTGGGCGTTTGTTTTTTTGTATTGAAATTATAGTTAATATGTCAAATTTTATTATTACTTTTGTAAAGTAACTAAAATTTCATATTATGAAGGGAAAAATGTTTTTAGCTATTACCATTGCAATACTAGCATTGGCTTTGTCCATTTGGTGCTTTATAGATGGTACCTATTATATTGGAGTATTTGCGCTCTTTATTTGTATAGCACAAGTTTGCAACTTTTTTTTAATTAAAAAAAAGAAATATTGATATGACCAATAAAAAAGCCAACTTACCTTATAATAAGACAGGTTGGCTTTTATATCAATTAGTCATCGAGTTTAAATCTCCAAATTTGATAGTTACCTTTTTTGTTTCCTCTATCAGATGTAAAATATAAATAACCATCTGTAGTCCAATATGGTTCCATATCATAAGATTTGTTTTTGGTTAATTGAGTTAAATTATCTCCATCAATATTCACAATATAAATATCCGGGTCTTTTTTATCTTTCTTTGTTGATTGGAAAACTATTCTTTTACCATCAGGACTCCAACAAGGATTGAATGCATACCCTTTCTTAGCATCTGTCACTTGAACTTGATTACTTCCATCTATATCCATAATCCAAATACTACAACTCTTTGCATCCGATGAATATTTAACATATGCTATTTTTGTATCATCCGGAGAAAGAATAGGTTGATAACCATTACCAATCAAAGTACTCTCACCTGTTTCCAAATTCTTAATCCAAATTTCACTGTTTTCAACAATAACAGAAGATGTACCCAATCCCATAAGAGAAGCAAATGTTATTTTTGAATAATAAGTGTATGACTGCTTATCATAAACAACAATCTTACCATCCTTAGAAAAACATGGATTATTTTCAAAAGCATTTGAACTTTCTGTAATCTGTGTTAAAGCTTTGCCTTTGGTCCCCGACATCATATAAATATCAGATGTGGTACTACCTTCATTTTGACATCTAAATGCAATCTTATCTGTTGCTGCATTATAAGTAGGCGCATAATTTTGATTCTTACCACTTGTCTTTTGAACCATTGCACTTGCAAATGCATTATCTTTCTTATATATATTATAATATTTTTTATTTTCTCTTGCAGCATAAAACAAATCTTTGCCATTATCTCCACCAAATGGAGTAATACAAGGTTCTTCGTTATCTGTAACTTGAGTCAATGCTGACAAACTTTCATCGCCTGTTGCGATTGCAAATTGAGTTCCACCACAGCTTGATAAACCGATTGCAGCTATCAAAGCTCCCAATAATGTCTTTTTCATTTTTGTAGATTTAAAGCGCCTCTTAATTCCCTAAAGTAAGCAGTAAACAATAAAAGAAGGTGTGGGAACTATATTTGCTTTACCCTATCTCTCTGGCTTCTCGCATTGCCAATGGTACGGATAAAACAATAGCCCACACCATTAGAAATATCATAAAAGCCCGCATTGTTTATGAGAACTTGATATATCTATAATGTGGTGCTACTGTTATCATCTTCGTACCATTTCAAACTTTGCGAGAATTTGAGAGATGAAGATAATCTCAATAACACCTTTTTCTAAATAAAAGTGATTCCAATTACCACCATAATCTGGAATCATCGCAAATGTAATGAAAAAGTTTGAAAAGAAACAACTGTTTTTAATCTTTCTCAAAAATAAAGGGAATAATATATTTGTTAACACCCATTGTCATTCAGAGCGAAGCGAAGAATCTCGAGGGCATCCACATGGATGCATTAGTATATGCTACCGAGATTCTTCCTCTCTTCGGTCGTCTGAATGACAAATAGTGTCAAGAAGTATATCGTTTCCAAAATAAATTATTAAAATACTTGACTTCGCATTTTTAGCATTGTATTTTTGCCAACGGAAACACAATAACATATTTCAATGATAAACTAACAAATTTCTAAAAATAATTCCCGGAAAACTTGACAAGCGGGTCTGCAGAATTATATCTTCGCCACCGAAAGCAAAAAACATATTTATCCGGACATATCAGGACATTAAAGGACATATCCGGACATTGAGTTTTGGCGAGGCATTATATTTGCACTCGTAAACCAATCCTTATTATATAATGGAAAACATGAACTTGAACCCGAAGCTGGAAGAACTTCAAAATTTCCTCAATGAGAACTTCGATTTCCGTTACAATGTTCTGACCGACATGCCGGAGTACAAACCGAAGAACACGGACACCTATCGGATGATAGACAAACGAGTGATGAACAGCCTTAGTTACAAGGCTATGATGCAAGGTATCGATTGTAAGGATACCGATGTGAAAAGATTTCTTTTCTCCGACCAGATTGCTACACACCATCCTTTTAAGGATTATATTGAGGCCCTCCCTGAATGGGATGGAACCGACCGAGTGACCATGCTGGCTGCCCGAGTATCGGGGATGGCCATGTGGCTCAATGGATTCCATCGTTGGATGTTGGGCATGGTGGCACAATGGATGGGCTATCCGTCGAGATGTGCCAATGCACTTGCACCTATCTTAATAAGTACGGAACAAGGGATGTGTAAGAGTACATTCTGTTCGATGATTTTGCCGGAGGAATTGCGGGCTTATTATACCGACAAGTTCGCCATTACTTCCACCAGCGGATGTGAACAGAAGATTTCTACCTTTGGTTTAATCAACATGGACGAATTCAATCAGTATAACGAGCGTATGATGACCATCCTGAAGAACTTGATGCAGATGAAGAAGGTGAACTATCGCAAGTGTTTCAAAGCCTACTATAGCGACTTGCCACGTATCGCTTCCTTTATTGGTACGAGTAATGAAAAATCCTTATTGACGGATGAGACGGGAAGCCGACGTTTCCTTTGTATTGAAGTGGAGAAACCGATTGATTGTTCACCGATAGACTATGTTCAACTCTATGCTCAGTTGAAGCATGAGTTGGATTTGGGCAAGCGTTATTGGTTGACTAAGGAAGAAGAATTGGAAATCCAGGAGCACAATCAGGAATTCTACAAACATTCTCCTGAAGAAGAAGTATTCTTCAAGGTATTTCGCTTGCCGATAGAAAATGAACCGAGTGTGAAAATGATGGCCACGGATATTTTCAATGTTCTTCAGAAGCGTTATCCGGTATTGATGAGAGGGACGGATGTCCGTCAATTCGGAAAAGTGTTACGACACATTGGACTCAAGAAAACCCGTTCGAAAATGGGGAGTGTTTACGAAGTAGTATTGGTGAACAAGGGATTATCTACCCTGAATCATACGGATTTATTGCAAGCCAGTTAAAAAGAAAAGTGGATGTGTATTTTTACACATCCACTTTTCTTTTAATGTTCTATTTTTGATATTTATTCAGCAGCAGTTGCGAGAGGAGATGGAGTGTTGTATACGCGGGTAGCCAATTCCTTGTCCAACATATACATGCCATACTTATTTCCTTCTACAGCTTCTACAGCAGCAATCATGTCGCGAGCCGATTCTTCTTCTTCCACTTGTTCGTCGATGAACCAAACGAGGCGGTTGATAGATGCAAAGTCACGGTCTTCGTTGGCAATGAAAGCCAAATTGTTGATGAGAGAAGTCACTTTCTTTTCGTGTTCGAGAGTCTGCTTGTACATATCGAGTACGCTGTCCCATGTAGCCGGAACTTCTTCAATCGGAAGCAAAGTCACCTTGGCATCGCGTGAGTTCAAGTAATTCATGAAGATGCGTGCATGGTCTTGTTCTTCCTGAAACTGTACATAGAACCAGTTGGCTACACCTTTGTAACCTTTGGCTTCAGCATCGAGTGACATAGCCAAGTAAAGATAAGCTGACCACAATTCGGCATTAATCTGTGCATTGATAGCATCGTGCAATTTTTGACTTAACATATTACGTTCCTCCTTTTAATTTATTAGTTATTAGTGTATGACAAATGTAGTAATTTTAATAAATAATCCCTAAAATAATCAATAGAAAATCTTTATAAGCCGATAGATGAAACTTATTCCTTCATGCATATCGGTGAGTAATAAACATTTTCTGCACCCGTTTTGTTATGGTACATGATTGATAACTTAAAACCCATTTGGAAAATGAAAAAGATCATGATGATGCTTGTCCTTGCGGCAGCTTTTGTTTCTTGTCAATCCAATAACAAGAAAAGTGCAGAGATAGTGATGGAAAACGATAGTGTAGTGGCCATTATACCAACATCTCCAGGCATTGAAGTAGACGAAGAAATCTTTACGGGAACCATCCCTGCTGCAGATGGTCCGGGTATCGATTATGTATTGACACTGGGTGCTGCAACCGATGGTGTAGATACGGTATATACCCTCGATGTCACTTATCTGGATGCCAATGGTCCGGGAAATCACGAAACCTATAAGACTAAAGGCAAACAAAATACCGTTCATAAGAAGGTGAATAACCAACAAAAGAAAGGTATCAAGCTGACTCCGAACAATGGTGATAAACCAATGTATTTCTTGGTCGTAAACGATACGACACTTCGCATGGTGAACGATTCTACTTTGGTAGAAACCGTTGGTCAAGCAGTTTATGACATTACAAAAGTGAATAAGTAAATATAATTAGGTATTGGTTTTATAGGTTTCAGAGTAGTGTCATTCTGAGCAATAGCGAAGAATCTCGGATACATCCACATGGTTGATATCGAGATTCTTCGCTTCGCTCTGAATGACATTTAAGAATTTATCCCTATCTTTGCACACAAAGAATCAAGCATATGTCTACAGTCATTTATCCTTCTCCTATTTTCGGTCCGGTGCATAGTCGCCGGTTGGGTGTTTCTTTGGGTATCAACTTGCTTCCTGCCGATGGCAAGTTCTGTTCCTTCGATTGCATTTATTGCGAGTGTGGTTTCAATGCCGATTATCGTCCGCATCAGAAACTTCCTACCCGTGAAGAAGTACGGCATGCCTTGGAAGCCCGTTTGCAGGATATGAAACAGAATGGTCCCAAGCCCGATGTATTGACCTTTGCCGGTAATGGAGAACCTACTGCCCATCCGCATTTTGCCGGTATCATGGACGATACATTGGCTCTTCGTGATAAGTATTTCCCGGAAGCAAAGGTCAGTGTATTGAGCAATTCCACCTTTATTCATAAGCCTGAAGTATTCGATGCCTTGAATAAAGTGGACAACAATATCCTGAAACTCGATACCATTGATGCTACTTATATCAATAAGATAGACCGTCCGACGGGACATTACGATGTGCAGCAAGTGATTGAGTGCATGAAAGCATTCAAAGGAAACCTGATTGTTCAGACCATGTTCATGAAGGGTACATTCGAAGGAGAGAATGTGGACAATACGACTGATGATTATGTATTGCCTTGGTTGGAAGTGGTCAAGGAAATCGCTCCCCGTCAGGTGATGATTTATACCATCGACCGTGAGACTCCGGCACCTGATTTATTGAAGGCTACCCATGAGGAACTTGACCGTATCGGTGAGCTGGTGCGCGAAACTGGTATTCCTTGTTCGGTTTCGTATTGATTTTTAGGCACGGATTATACGGATTAACACGGTTTATAGTGGATGTAAACATCTACTTATTCCGTGAAATCCGTGTAATCCGTGCCTAAATCAAACATCCTCACCATTCGTTTGTTTTATCAGAAAACAGACGAATATGATCAGTAAATTACTTCATAAAAAGGTATTCCGATACATCTTTTATATTCTTCCAGGTATTGTACTTTATTATTTGTTACCTTATTTGGAAGCGATAGAAAGCAAGACATTGCTGATGATTACCACTCGTCTTTGTGTGGTGTATATCATCGGCTGTATTCTTTTTGCGCTCAATGCATTGTTATTGACCTTTTATGATATATACAAAGCTAAGAACAAGAAACAGAGTCGGCCCATGAAGGGATTGATTCAGATATTCCAAGTCCTGCTTTTCTTTGTGGGAGGGATTGTCATTGTTTCTGTGCTTATCAATAAATCTCCTACCGCTTTGTTTGCGGGCTTAGGAGCATTTGCCGCTGTGCTGATGTTGATATTCAAGGATACCATCTTGGGATTTGTAGCTGGTGTCCAACTCTCGGCCAATGACATGCTCCGTATTGGTGACTGGATTCAGCTTTCGGATGGTTCCGCCAATGGCGTTGTACTGGAAATCACACTCAATACCGTGAAGATTCAGAATTGGGACAATACCATTTCTACCATTCCTCCTTATACTTTGGTGAACACCACTTTCAGGAATTGGCGGGGAATGCAGGAAAGTGAGGGCCGAAGAGTGGACAAGACCATCAAACTTGATATGAATACCTTGAATTTCTGTTCCAATGAAATGATAGCCCGTATTCGTCGGGAGATTCCTCTGATGAATGACATCGGTCCGATGGATAGTATCATGCCTACCAATGTCCAACTCTATCGGACATACATCGAGCGATACCTTCGTTCTCATCCCATTGTGAACCAAAACCTCGATTTAATCATCACCCAAAAAGAACCTACTCAGTATGGAGTACCCATCGAGGTATATTTTTTCTTGACCAACAAGGTTTGGAAAGAATACGAGCAGATTCAGTCCGATATATTCGATCATCTGCTGGTGATGGTCAAGGAATTTGATTTGAAGTTGTATCAGTTAGATATGCATGTGCCAACAGTATCACCATCATAAGATTATAGAAAGCGAGCAACAGGATAAGTCCCAGTGCTCCTATGCTCAATGCCATAGCTACAATGTAGACAAACGAAAAGGCATGTATCAGCAAGATAGTCATTCCCAATAGCGGAAAGATTCTTGAAGATGTATTTTTCCATAAGAATAAGGTGATAGTACCGATGCACAAAGGAATGAAGAACATCATGTTTTCACGATGAGCAATCAGATAGAAAAGGATACTTCCTATAATCAATGTAATCATGGAAGCATAGAGTTTTTGGAGAATGTTCACTCGATGACGATAGTATCGAATCAATC
>JAFTTU010000127.1 GCA_017466635.1 Bacteroides sp. | reverse complement strand
TGCCGGCGAAGGTAAGAATGCCATTGTGGAATATGCCTTGAATGGGGTAGTGGCGTATGCGACCACACCGGGAAAGGATGCTGAAAAGGCTGTGGTACGCCAAGGCTTGAAGCAAGCGTTGGAGGCATGTACCGACAATCCCAACAAGGCCTTCTTGTTGACATTGTTGAGAAATTGTGGCGAAGCGGAAGATGCTTCGACATTCGTGAAATACTTGAACGACGAGTCTCTGTCATAATGGGCCATCAGTGGATTGACCTCCATCGACGGAACCGAAGAAATCTTGTTGGACTTGATGAAGAAGGAAGCTGCTCCGAAGGTGGCTTTGGCGCATGCGGCCGGCATCAAGAAGATGGCTTCGGCAGAACCGATATTGATGGCTTGGTTGAAGAATGCAGATGCCCCAACGGCTTGTGCCATCTATCAATCGTTGGCACAGTGTGGCACTTCCTTGTCGCTTCCAGTCTTGGGCAAGGCCGCCAAGAAAGTGGGCTATGCTTGGGAAGAAACCGATGCTACGGCGGCTTATCTCCGTTTGATGAAGAAGCTGGTGGCCGAAGGTCAAGCCAAGTCGGCCGTTGTTGCGGCTAAGGCTTTGTTGAAGGATACAGACAAATCGCATGTACGTGGAGCGGCTTTGGATATCGTGGTATCGGTGGATGGAAAGAAAGCCCTCCCTTATCTGATTGCCGCATTGAAGAACGACAATCGGGATTATCGGGTCAATGCGCTCCGTTTGTCTGAAAGCATTGCCGATGAGGCTTGGTATGCGACATTGGCCAAGACCTTGAAAGGCAAGGCGGATGCTTCTGTCAAGGCGGACATCTTGAATTGGTTGGGAATCAATCATGTGACATCGCAAGTGGATGAGGTCGTTGCCCAAATGAATGCTTCTGACGAAGAAGTGGCTTTGGCCGCTATCGGAGCCGCCGGTAAAATCGGTGGAGAAAGTGCCTTGTCGGCATTGATAGCCCAATTGGGCGGTGCTCATTCTCCTGCTGCTGAAAAGGCCTTGTTGGCTTTCAATGGCAAGGTAGATGCCGGTATCTTGAAAGCCTTGGATAGCGAAAAGAAGGTATTGCTTCCGGCTATGCGTATCGCTTCGGCACGTAGCATGGAAGAAGGTGCTGAGAAGGTATTTGGATTGCTCGCTTCATCGGATGCAGAGATTAGCGGAGCCGCTTATCAGGCGTTGTCGGGTGTGGTAGAACCTTCGCATTTCAACCAATTGAGTGCTTTGTTGGAAAAAGGCCAACAAGTTCCTGCCATCCAGAAAGCCATGAAGAATGCCCTCCTTCCTTTGTCGAAAGCAGACCAGTTGGCCAATATCCAGTCGCACATGGGTAAGTCGACCAATGCTTCCTTGTATTATCCGGTATTGGCACAGGTCGGCACTTCGGAAGCCATTGCCGAAATCCGCAAGGGTTACGAAGGAAATTACAAGCAAGCGGCTTACGAAGCTTTGCTCACCATCGACAATGCCGAAATGATTCCTGTACTTTTCGAAATGGCTCAAGCCGACAAGACTAATGCCCAGACACTCCTGAACCGTTATACCGATTTGGTCAACAAGTCTAGTCAGACACCGATTCAGAAGTTCCAATCGTATAGCAAGGCATTGGAATTGGCATCGGATGTGAAGTTGCAGAACCGCTTGCTGAGCTTGTTGGGTGGCACTCATACCTATCAGGCTTTGTTGGTAGCAGCTCCTTACATGGACAACCAGCCTACTTCCGAATCGGCGGCCAGTGCTGTTCGTACCATTGTTTCCAAGAACATCGAGACCTTGGGTGGTGAACAGATTCGTCAGATGTTGAACAAGGCGATTACTTGTTTTGAAGCCGTGGGCGATGCAGATGCCGGTTATGCCATCGACGATATCAAGGCCATGCTCGAAAAGCTTCCGGAAGTGGAAACCTCTCCGAAGTTCGAACTCTCTGCCGAAGAAGCCAAGGAAGGTTTCGAAGTGTTGTTCGACGGTGAAGACATGAGCAAGTGGATAGGCAATACCATCGACTATGTACCGATGAACGGTGCCATCTGTGTAAGTGCCAAGTATGGCAACGGTGGCAATCTCTATACCCAAAAGGAATACAGCGACTTCATCTTCCGTTTCGAGTTCTGCTTCATGAAGGAAGGTGTGAACAATGGTGTCGGCATCCGTACGCCGATGGGCGTGGATGCTGCTTACGAAGGTATGGAAATCCAGATTCTGGACCATGATGCACCTATCTACAAGAACTTGCGCGAATATCAGGTGCATGGTTCGGTATACGGCATCATCCCTGCCAAGCGCATCAAGTCGCCGAAGTTGGGTACTTGGAACACCGAAGAAATCTGGGTGAAGGGCGACCGCATCAAGGTAACGGTGAATGGTGAAGTCATCCTCGACGGCAATATCCGCAAGGCTTGTAAGGGGCATAATGTATCGAAGGACGGTTCGAAGACCAATCCGTATACCGTGGACAAGAAGAACCACCCGGGTCTCTTCAACAAGAGCGGCCACATCGGTTTCTTGGGACACGGCGAAGGCTTGAAGCTTCGCAATGTCCGTATCAAGGATTTAAGTAAATAATGAAAAAGGGAATGAATGAAGAACGGAAACCGGTCTCTGTTGTTGCGATAGGGGCCGGTAACCGGACGAATAAATACTTGGAGTACGTCAGGCAGCATCCCGACAAGGTGAAGCTGGTTGGCGTGGTGGAACTGAATGAAATCCGACGGAAGCATGTGGCGGAACGTTTCGGCTTGGATGAAAGCCAATGTTTTGCCGATTATCGGGATTTCTTCCGGCATCCTTTCGATACGGATGCCGTCATGGTTTGCACACCGGAGAACATGCACTTCGAACCGACCATGCAAGCCATCGGGAGAGGCTATCATGTCTTGTTAGAAAAGCCGATTGCGCAGACCTTGGAAGAGTGCATGCTCATCGCTGAGGCGGCCCGCAAGCATGATGTGCTGGTTTCCGTATGCCATGTGTTGCGTTATCATCCCTATTTCATGAAGATAAAGGAATTGGTCGATTCGGGTGAGTTGGGACACATCATCTCCATCAACCACCGCACTTCGGTGGGAGTGGACCGCACGGCTCATGGCTTTGTCCGTGGCATTTGGCGGAAGGAGGCGGTATCCAATCCGATGCTCATGTCCAAGTGTTGTCACGACATCGACTTCCTGTTATGGCTCACGAAGACGCCTTGCCGCAAGCTTACGTCTTTCGGTTCGTTGCGTTGGTTCAAGGAGAAGAATGCCCCGGAAGGTTCAGCAGACCGATGCTTGGATTGTAAGGTAGAGAGCCGATGCCCCTTTTCTGCCATAGACCTCTATCGGGTACGTCGCGACTGGATAGCCAATTTCGATGTGCCGGAGGGAAAGACTATCGACGAGGTGATTGAAGACCAGCTCCGTCACGGGCTTTATGGCCGATGTGTCTATCGGTGTGACAACGATGTAGTGGACCATCAGATTGTTTCCATGGAGATGGAGAGCGAAGTGACCGTCAATTTTTCGATGGACATCTTTACCTTGAAGGACAATCGGGAGACGCACATCAGCTTGACTGAAGGCGAAATAGACGGTGATGAAACCCGTTTGCGTGTCCGTCGTTTCCGGGGAGCCGAAGAAACCATCTATGATTTCTCCGACTTGGCTCACCAGCCTTTCCATGCCGGTTCGGACTTGAATATCGTTGCCGATTTCGTTGATGCCATCCAACAAAATAGAAAGAACGTGGTCACTTCCATCGAACGTTCGGTAGAAAGTCATCGCATCTGCTTTGAAGCCGAGCGAAGCCGGAAAGAACAGCGCACCATCTTGTTCTAAGCAATCAAATAACTCATAACTCAAAACTCATGAAAAAGACATTACTTATACTCTTTGCTTGTATTTGTGCCTTAACGGCATGTACAGAGCAGAAACCGACTCCAACGAGAGCCGAACGAATCAGAGAACAACTCCTTACTTGCGATGAAAGTAGCGTGATTGTAGTGGCTCATCGTGCCGATTGGCGTAACTTCCCCGAAAACTCGTTGGAAGCTATCCAGAGTGCCATTGAAATGGGAGTGGACATGCTGGAAATAGATGTCCAACGTACCAAGGATGGTGTGCTTATCTTGATGCACGACCATAACTTGGACCGTACCACGACCGGAAGCGGAAACATTGCCGACACCAATTGGGAAGACATTGCCAAGCTCAACTTGAAGGACCATCAGGGAAATGTGACCACTTATAAAGTGCCTAAGTTGGAAGATGCCCTCTTGGCATGCAAGGACCGTATCATGATTAACTTGGACAAGGCCGACCGATATTTTGACGAAGTATTCGCCATGTTGGAAAGAACCGGTACAACGAACCTCATCGTAATGAAAGGCGGACAACCGGCGAACGAGGTAAAGGAAAAGTTCGGTAAGTATCTGGAAAAAGTCATCTACATGCCGGTGGTGAACATCGATAAGCCAGAGTCTGAACAAGCCATTTATGATTTCCTGAACGACTTGAAGCCGCTGGCATTCGAGTTGTGTTGGAACAATCCGGAAAGTCTGGTTCCTACCAAGATGGAAAAGGCTTTGAAAGGCCGTTCGCTGATTTGGTACAATACCCTTTGGGATTGGCTCTGTGCCGGACATAACGATGACAAGGCGGTAGACAATCCGGATGGTACTTGGGGATACATGATTGATACATTGGGAGCTCGTATCCTTCAGACCGACCGTCCTCAGCTAATGATTGAATATTTGCGTTCCCGTAAGTTGCACGAATAAAAAGATATACTGATGAAAAAGATTTTAACTTTCTGTCTTGTTTTCTGTGTGGCTTTGGTGAGCTATGGACAGAAAACCTACCAGCTTGCCTCTCCGAATGGAGAAATCAAAATGAATGTAAAGGTATCTGACAAGATTCAATACGATATCTTCTATGGAGAAGAAAGTCTGTTGGAAAAGGGTACGATGAGGATGCAAGTGGGCGGACAAGTGTTGGGAAAGAATCCGAAAGTGGTCAAGAGTACGACTCGCTTGGTCGATGAAAACATCCATCCGGTAGTTCCTTTCAAGTTCTCCACTATCCGCAATCATTACAACCAGTTGTTGTTGAAGTTCAGTGGTAATTGGTCGGTGGAATTCCGGGCTTTCGATGATGGTGTGGCTTATCGCTTCATCACCAACAAGAAGGGCGAAGTGGAGGTGAACGAAGAACTCTTCCAAGTGGACTTTCCGGAAGACTACCAGATGCATATCCAGCAATCGGGCGACTTCGGCACCAATTATGAGTTGTTCTATGAACATCCCCAATATAGTGAATGGAAGGGCAAGAAAGGTGTCACTCTGCTTCCGATGCTGATTGAAGCAAAGAACGGTCACAAGATTCTCATCAGCGAATCATCTGTATCGGATTATCCGCACATGTTCTTGGCTCCTGCCGATAACCATGGCATTTCTTCTGCTTTCCCGAAATGCCCGATTGAATTCGGTGAAAATGGAGACCGTAGCCTGAAGTTGGTGAAACATGCTGATTACATAGCCAAGACATCCGGTAAGCGTGGTTTCCCTTGGCGTTATTTTGTCATCACCAAGGAGGACGGACAGTTGATTGAAAATACCATGACCGCTCGTTTGGCAGAACCGTGTCAAATAGAAGATACTTCATGGATTAAGCCGGGGCTGACTACTTGGGAATGGTGGAACGGTGCCACTCCTTTTGGTACAGATGTGGATTTCGAAGGTGGATGCAATACGAACACGTATAAGTATTACATCGATTTCGC
>JAFTTU010000126.1 GCA_017466635.1 Bacteroides sp. | reverse complement strand
CACCAGGAATCGAACCGGGGACACAAGGATTTTCAGTCCTTTGATCTACCAACTGAGCTATGGCACCTTGCTTGTTTGCGGGTGCAAATGTAGAGACTATTTTCTAAACCACCAAACTTTTTCGTGAAATTTTGTTTCAAGAGGTGCTTTTTTAGGTTTCTTCCTTCTTGATGATGTCCTGAATGACGAGTCCAGCCAGCATGAATCCGAAGATAGCTGTCGTGTGGGCAATGGTTCCGTTGGTATGGACCTTGGCGGTATGCCAGTCGTGTTCAGGAAGGGCTTCGGTTGTTTCTTGGAACGTATCCTTGCCTTTGTTCTCCAACAATTCTTCGCTATACACACACTTGAACTTCTTGCTAGGGAAGTGCTTGCTTTTTTTGAACTTCTGTCGGAGGGCTTTGGCCAATGGACATCCCTTTACTTTCCAGAACTCGGCAATATCTATCTTCAGTGGATCCATCTTGAGAGCGGCCCCCATGGAGGCGAAGAGTGTTCCGGAAGTTTCACATGCACTACGAATCAGCAAAGCTTTGTTCTCCAAGCTGTCTATCGCATCGAGGATATAGTCATAGGTTTCGATGTGGAAAGAATCGGCGGTTTCTGCACAATATACTTGTTGGAGGGCATTGATTTCTGCCGCCGGATTGATGGACAGGAGGCGTTGCTTCAATACTTCCACCTTCGGTTGCCCGATGGTTTCGGTAGTGGCTATCAGTTGTCTGTTGATATTGGTAGCACACACACAGTCGGAATCGACAATGGTCAGATGATGAATGCCGGAGCGAATCAGGCTCTCTGCACACCAGCTTCCTACCCCTCCTACACCGAAGAGGATAACTCGCTTGTTGGCAATGGAATGGGTGGTTTCTTTGCCCAATAAAAGTTCTGTACGGTTGAATATTCCTTCTTTCATGGATTGTTTATTTCTTTTTGTCGGCGAAATTACGCTTTTTTTTGTGTATTACGTATAAATTCTCTAACTTTGTCAGATTAAGTGGTAACTAAATAATCTTAATCTGATATGAGAATACTTTTCGTTTCTGCGCTGGTTGCTTTACTGGCCTTGGGGGCATGTACTTCGAAGCAGCCTTCGCAAACTTTTGCTGATTATACACAATTGGTCAACCCATTTATTGGTACTGACTTTACAGGCAATACCTATCCAGGTGCGCAGGCTCCGTTCGGTATGGTTCAGTTGAGCCCGGACAATGGCTTGGCTGGTTGGGACCGTATCTCCGGTTATTTCTATCCGGACAGCACGATTGCCGGTTTCAGTCATACACACCTCTCGGGCACAGGTGCCGGTGACTTGTATGATATCCTTTTCATGCCGGTGACTCTTCCTTATAAGGAGGCGGAAGGAGAATTGGGTATCCATTCCAAGTTCTCTCATAGTGAAGAAGAAGCTTCGGCTGGTTATTATCGGGTGAAGTTGCAGGATTATAACATCAATGTGGAATTGACAGCTACTCCGCGTTGTGGAGTACAGCGTTATACGTTCCCAAAAGCAGAATCGATGGTGATTCTGAACTTGAAGAAGGCCATGAACTGGGACTTCACTATGGACTCACATATCGAAGTGGTGGATTCTTGCAACATCCGCGGTTATCGTTTCTCGGAAGGTTGGGCTCGTGGTCAGAAGGTGTATTTTGCCACTCGTTTCTCCCGTCCGTTCAAGAGCATGGAATTGGACAATGCTGAAATCAAGCTGAAAGGTGAAAAGGTGGGAACATCGAATATAGCCCGCTTCATGTTCGATACCGAAGAAGGTGAACAGATGACAATTGTTACCGCTCTATCGGGTGTCAGCGTGGAAGGTGCTGTGAAGAACTTGGAAGCTGAGGCTCCTCATAATGATTTCGACAAATATCTGGCTGAGGCCAAGGCTGACTGGAACAAGCAGTTGCAACGTATCGAAATCAAGGGTGGCGCGGACGATGACCGTGTGAATTTCTATACAGCCCTTTATCATAGCATGATTGCTCCGACTATCTATAGCGATGTAGACGGTAAGTATTATGGCCCGGACAAGCAAGTACATCAAGCCGATGGCTGGACAAACTACAGCACTTTCTCTTTGTGGGATACATTCCGTGCAGCTCATCCGTTGTTCACTTATACCGAGCCGGAACGTGTAGGCGATATGGTTCAGTCGTTCATTGCCTTCTACGAACAGAACGGCCGTTTGCCGGTATGGAACTTCTGGGGTAGCGAAACCGACATGATGATTGGGTATCATGCCGTGCCGGTAATTGTGGATGCTTACTTGAAGGGTATCGGCAACTTTGATGCAGAAAAGGCTTTGGAAGCTTGTGTGGCTACTGCCAACATCGACGAATACCGCGGCATCGGTTCGTACAAGACGAAGGGTTATGTTCCTTACAATGTAGTGGACAAGTACAACTCGGAAAACTGGTCATTGTCCCGTACCTTGGAATATGCGTTCGACGACTTCTGTATTGCCGAAATGGCTCAGAAGATGGGCAAGACCGAATTGGCAAACGAATTCTACAAGCGTTCGCAGAACTACCGCAATGTCTTCAATCCGGCTACCGGCTTCATGCAGCCAATCGACGACAAGGGCGTGTTCCAGCCGAACTTCAATCCGGATGAATATACCGCTCACATCTGTGAAAGCAATGCTTGGCATTATTTCTGGTCGGTTCAGCACGACATCAAGGGCTTGGTTTCATTGACCGGCGGTCAGGACAAGTTTGCTGCGAAGCTCGACAGTATGTTTACCTATATCCCGGCAGGCAACGAAGAACTGCCTATCTTCAGTACCGGTATGATTGGTCAGTATGCACACGGCAACGAGCCAAGTCATCACGTCATCTATTTATATAATAAGGTACGTCAGCCGTGGAAGGCTCAGAAGTATGCAGCTCAGGTCATGCACGAATTGTATTTCAATGCTCCGGCAGGTCTTTGCGGTAATGAAGACTGCGGCCAGATGTCTGCATGGTATGTATTCAGTGCCATGGGCTTCTATCCGGTGAATCCGGTAAGCGGTGAGTATGAAATCGGTACTCCGCTCTTCCCGGAAATGCGATTGAACTTGAACAACGGAAAGACCTTTACCGTGTTGGCTCCGAATGTCAGTCGTGAAAACATTTATATCCAAAGTGTGAAGGTCAATGGCCAGACATACGACAAGAGTTACATCACCCATCAACAGATAATGGAGGGTGCAACGGTGGAATTCGTTATGGGCAACCAACCGGGAGAAATTTGGTATTAAAGAAAACAATAATTAATTATAATCACACATGAAGAAAGTATTTTTAGCTGTAGTAGCAATGGTAGGTATGCTTACCAGCTGCGGTACTCAGACAGATGCAGTGCAGAGTGAAGTGCATGGTGACTACACTCGGTATGTAAATCCGTTGATGGGTACACAATCAAGCTTCGAACTTTCGACCGGTAATACTTATCCGGCGATTGCGATGCCTTGGGGGATGAACTTCTGGACTCCTCGTACCAACAAAATCGGTGACGGTTGGCAGTACACTTATACCGCCAATAAAATCTATGGTTTCGAACAGACTCAACAACCGAGTCCATGGATTAATGACTATGGTCAGTTCTAATTGATGCCGGTAACTGGCGAAGTGGAAATGGACGAAAAGAAGCGTGCTAGCTGGTTCT
>JAFTTU010000076.1 GCA_017466635.1 Bacteroides sp. | reverse complement strand
TGCTTGCATCACCTTCCGTAATGATAGGGAACGATAAGGCACGTTATGGCACGATAAAGTGAGGAAAAGGCTTGGTAATCAGCGAGAAAAACCGTATCTTTGAGTTATGAGTTCTAAGTTATGAGTTATGAGTTACCATCCGGAAGGACAACTTATAATTTATAACTTATAACTCAGAACTGAAAATTAACTCATAACTCAAAACTCATAACTCAAAAAGTGTTTTTCGAAATAAGGACGTATGGCAAAGGAGAGCTGGCACAACTCTATTGTCCGAATGTCACCATTGGTGCCGCAAGAAAGAAACTGAAAGTCTGGATGAACTATTATCCGAACCTGATGGACGAGCTTCGCTCCATCGGCTATTCGGATGTTTCCAGGAGTTTTACCCCGGCACAAGTCAAGCTGATTGTGGATGCGTTGGGGGAACCGTGATGGGAGAGTGGACAACCTAGTACAACTTGTCCAAGCATTTTCTAATTATATATAGGTATATGTTGTATATATAAAGGGTAATAATGTAAATCTCTTATATAAGTTATAAAATGGATAAAAGGTTGTACTAGGTTGTACACTGGAGCAAAAATCCCCCTTGTGAAGGGGGCAGGGGGATGTACCAATAGTCATGGATTATAGTCTATCTCATGTGAAAGTTTTTCTTGTCCTATGGAACATCCCCCTAACCCCCTTCACAAGGGGGAGGTCAGGATTCCAACTCCCTTGCAGCTAGTTTCTGAGTCGCTTGGATTTCATCCATAGAACGTTCTATGACCAGATAGCCGCGTTCGTTGTTGAAACGGACTTTCTTGAAACCCAGTTTGGTGAGTAACATACCCAATTTGTTTGGCGACAGAATCTGCCGAATACTACCATTAATCCGCTCCAGAATCTCCGAGACCTTCAGGAAGATGCTGCCTTGGCAGCCTTCGAAGGTGGGACGGTAGTACTTCAGGAGGAGTTCTTCTTCCGGTGACGGGGCTTCGTAGTCACGGTTCCGCTCGTTGAGGGCACGGATTTCGTGCTGGTCGAACCAATAGCGGAAGCCACTTTTCCAGAGAGCAACGGCCTGGCTGTAGATGCCGGTGTAGTTGAACGGACTTTCCAGCGGATTGTCGATGTCTTCCACCTCTACCACCAGCCAGCGACGGTTGTCGGTCGGGTCGGTCAGGAAGTGGGGATTGTTGCCGGTGGCACAAAACGAGGCGATGTGAGGACGATGCTCCTTGTTGCGGGCATACGCTGCCCGTTCGCTGATGTTCTTGGCAGTGACCAGTGCCTTGAGCTGGTTCAGTTCCGAAGGACGCAGCTCGTCGATTTCTTCGAGGCACACCAAGGCTTTCTCGCAAAGTGTCAGCATGTCATCTTTCGACAGATGCTTGCTGTTCATCTTGACTTGAAAATATTCCCGCAGGTCGGGCGGTAGCAGCAACGAGAAGAAGGTACTCTTGAAGTTGCCTTGCCTGCCGATGAACACCATGATTTCATGGTTCACCACCTGCTCATCCATAATGGTCGGGACGATGCCGACAAACCACTTGCGGAAATATTCCACAAAGCGTTCCTGGTCGTCCTTCACATGCACGGTCCGTGCCAGTTGGCCGATGTAGTCCACACCGTCCCACTCGGGCAGCGAACGGAAATACGACTCGAACGGATGAAATATCCGCACAAATTCGGAATGCATCACGTTGTGTATGTCCTGTTGGCGGACTTCCACGCCGGTCTTCTTCATGCGGCTCCACAAGGAGTTCTCATCACGGTCGGTAATGGGGACAAACTCCCCCTTGTGAAGGGGGCAGGGGGATGTTCCTTCAGCATTGGAATCATCCACCGGAGTCTTCCAGCAGATTTCGCACTGTCGACGAATGACATTGTACCGCAACGAAACCTGTGAATCGAGGAACTGCTCGATGTCCTGCACGGAAGCCCAGCGGCTTTCCTCCTTGCCGGAACCTCCCGAAGCCGACGGAATGCGAAGGGTACCAAATTCGTCCGTGTGCTTGTAGCACGAATCGAATATGCCGTAGATATACCCGTCGAACCGGTGCTGATAGTTTTCCATCGCCCATTCGTAGGCATACTCTTGCGGAATGCCGTATGCATTGAGCAGATAGCCCATGCGCATCAGGTACTCGTTGCGGCTGCCTTCCTCGAAGACGATGTTTTCTTCGGCGAGCTTCTTCTGAGCCGCTGCCACGGCCTTTTTCAGCAGCTTCATCGTCTTGGCATGTCGTTTCTTGTGCTCTTGGTACGCCTCGAAGTCGATGACGAAGGTTTCGGCCTGCGGATTGTAATACGCATTCGGGTCGTGTGCGATGCCGCTCAGTTGGGTACAAGTTTTGCATTTCGGGTCGGCTTTGACACCAAGCAAGTGACTGTAGTGGTGGTTCGCATGTTGGAACGCATACTCATACAGTTCCTTCTGCTGCTGGAAGTTCAGCAGACTGCGGTTCTTGCAATCGTAGAGAAAGAGAATGCGAAGCCCACAACCGCTGATGGTCCGGTACGTGAGCAACGTGTGTGGGTCTTTCTTGGCGGCTTCTTCCAGACGGTCGATGACGATTTCGTCCGCATCGTCGATGTCCACCATCCCGATGCCCGGCCATCCGGCAATGTGTTTCTGCGTCTTGCCGCCTTCGAACAAGGTAGCCACCGAGAAGCAGATGCTTCCCGACTTTTCATAACCGGCCTCCTTTTCGAGGCCTTGGTTCAAGTAATACCGATGCCGCTCGGTCCGCTCTTTCACCGAGGCATCATTCAGAATCAGTTGAAAGACCTCCTCCAGGGTAGTGTCTTTCGGGTTACAATCGGAGTAACCATAGAATAGATTGATTTTCATACGATGTAATAATAAAATTAATTGACGTAGCAAATATAGATAGAAGAAAAGAGTGTGCATTTTACCCTTTTAAAGGTAAAATACTATGAAAAAATTTCACTCTATTTGTCATTTTTTAAGTACTCTGCTGCTGGAATCACGCAAAAAGCAGGATATTACTGTCAATCAACTTTGTAAAACTTCGGGTGTCAGTACACGTACGTATTCCAAACTGGTAAAACACATTCTGGTAAAGCCCGATTGTTATGTCCGCCTAGTGATAGGCTTTTGTAAAAATGTGGATAAAGAAGATTTCCTGAAGTTCTGGATTCAGTTCGGTGAATGGATTTATGGAGAATATGGGGAGGAGTGATGTTATAATCCAGATTTTACTTGTTGTGTTTTTTATTAATGATGTAAAGAACTTTAAAAAGGTGCTTTCGCCGAAATCTTTACTCTTTCTTGGGTATGCGGATGCACGAATTGCAAAGTTTCGGCATGCAAGTAAAGCCGCTCTGCCGGTTGTCCGTAGAGAGGGTCGCCCACAATGGGGCAGTTCAAGCCGTCGGGATGGGCGCAATGTACCCGGAGCTGGTGGGTGCGGCCGGTTTCGGGGTAGAGGGCTATGAAGGTTTTGGGTTGGGAAGTGTTATTCCTAAGAGGTTGAACATCCCCCTGGCCCCCTTCGTAAGGGGGATTGATGATTTCATAGCGGGTAACAGCCGGCTTGCCGTACTCGAAATCCACCATCTGCAAGGGACGGTTGTCGAAATCGGGACGGAGGGGGAGGCGGATGAAGCCTTTCGGTGCTATTTGTGGTACGCCTTCGAGCATGGCAATGTAGCGCTTCTTGACGGTGCGGTTCTCGAACTGCTGTTGGAGCAGGGCATGGGTGTCCTTGTCCTTGGCAGCAAGGAGCAAGCCGGAGGTGGCCATGTCGAGGCGATGCACCAGAAGCGGCCCTGTAGCATCGGGGTAGCGTTCCTGCAACATGGTGAGGACGGAAGCCTGACCGGTCTTTCCGGGTACGGAGAGCATGCCTGCGGGTTTGTTGACCACCAGGAGGTATTCGTCTTCGTAGACCGTCTGGAGCAGGTTGGCATCGGTTACGGAGCGAAGCAACGGATTGGGCTCTACGTCAAGTCCTTGCAGCATGAACGCCAAGAGGGGCTCGCACTTGTGTCGGCAGGAAGGGTAGTAGTGACCGTGTCGACGGATTTCACCCTTGGGAGAGTTGCCCCACCAGAATTCTGCCATAGCCAAGGGTTGGAGACCGTTGCGGTAGGCATGTTGCAAGAGCTTGGGAGCGGCACATTCGCCCGTTCCGGCAGGAGGGAGACGGTGGGCGTATGTCTCGAAGATTTGATGGATGTCCTGTTGTTCGCCCTTCGCATTCAGGAGGATGAATTGGTGGAATATCCATTGCTGCAAGGCGATGGAGCGGTTTTTCCGTTCTTCTTTGAGGGATGCTATATGCTTTTCTGTATTGTCATCCAGAGCGGAGCGAAGGATCTCGGTTGCATCCACCTTTGTGTTTCCGAGATTCTTCCTCCCTTCGGTCGTCTGAATGACAGTAGGGGGGACGATGGATTGAATGAGGCGATTCATCTCAGAAATCTTCGCCTCTTCCTGCTTGAAATACCCGTTCGGGTCCAGAAGGTCGTAGACAGGTGGAACGAAGTAGTCGTGGTGGTTGCTACCGGCCAGATTGCCGGAGAAAGCAGCGAGGAAGCCGATGGTACCTTCGGCAGAGCGGACCACGAGTACACCGAACATCTTGCCTTGCTGGAGCTCGGCATGCCAATCGGTACGGCCTTGGAGGTAAGACTGTACTTCGGTGGCTGCCATCACGCAAAGCGGATGGGGCGTGTAGTGGAACGGATACGTGAACTGCTGTGGTAACGGCAGGTGCTGTATGTCTTCCTGAAAGGTATGCATAAACTTGCTCAAATATTTAAATAGTGTGCAATTTTTAGTGTAGAATTGCAAAAATCTTATTACTTTTGCCTTCGAAATTTAAACTGGAACAAAATTAATAAAAGAAACTTAGAATATGGGAAAACTGGTTATTAATTCGTATGCGGATTTTGAAAAATATGTCGGTCAGGAGTTGGGTGTATCGGACTATGTAGCGTTGGACCAAGAACGCATCAACTTGTTTGCGGATGCTACTTTGGACCATCAGTGGATTCATGTGGATACAGAGAAGGCGGCGGTAGAGAGTCCGTTCAAGAGCACCATTGCGCATGGTTATCTGACATTGTCGATGCTTCCGTACATGTGGAATCAGATTATTGAGGTGAACAACCTGAAGATGATGATTAATTATGGGATGGACAAGATGAAGTACGGTCAGGCGGTATTGTCGGGACAGCGTATTCGTTTGCGTACCACGTTGCAGAGTTTGCAGAATCTTCGCGGTACTGCGAAAGCGGAAATCAAGTTCAAGATTGAGATTGAGGACCAGAAGAAATCTGCGGTTGAAGGTATTGCGATATTCCTTTATTACTTTGAATGATAAAATGAAGAAAACCGACCGAAATGGTCGGTTTTTCATTATAAAGTATTACATTTGCAATGTTTAATAAAAAATAACCACCTTAATCACACATCATTACAGGAATGAAAAAAATCATTTGTACGCTATGGATGGCGATATTCACACTCTGTGCCTTCGCACAAGAAGAAAAAACTGTCAATTTGCAGTTGGAAACCCGTATCGACTATCAGCGTGAATACCTGGACGGAGACGCCGTGAAACCCAACTCAGGTTTCAAAGGCAAGTACCTCAACGTCATTCTCAATGGAACCATCAACGAACATTGGTCCTATTCCTATCGTCAGCGACTGAACAAGGCACATGCTGACCAAAGTTTCTTTGATGCAACCGACTGGATACACCTTACTTATAAGGTGAACAACAACTGGTCCTTCAACGGCGGTAAGCAAGTAGTCGGTATCGGTGGTTATGAATACGACCGTGCCCCGATAGACCTCTATTTCTGTTCGGAGTACTGGAACAACATCCCTTGCTATCAGTTGGGCGTCAGCACGACCTATACCACCAACAAAGGAAACGACAGCTTCCTGTTGCAGTTCTGCGAAAGCCCGTTCAACTTCAACAACGAAGACCTGTATGCCTACAACTTGATGTGGTACGGCTCACACGGCTGGTACAACAGCATCTGGTCGGTGAATGCCCAGGAATTTGCACCGGGCAAGTTCATTTACTACCTCGCCTTGGGTAATGAGTTCCGTTTCGGCAATGCCAAGCTGCAGCTGGACTTCATGAACCGTGCGACAGACGACCATGCATTCTTCTTCAAGGACTTCTCCGTAATGGGCGAACTTTCCTGCTTTATTAATAATAAGGTAAACGTGTTCGGTAGAATGTCCTACGATGTGAACAAGACCAACAGTGTAGGCGACATGTGCGTGTTGCCGGGAACTGACATCACCCGTCTGGGTGCCGGACTGGAATACTATCCGTTGCCGAACGGAAACCGCAACATCCGTTTTCATCTGTATGGCTGCCATTCTTTCGGCAAGAACGGCAATCCGAACGGAACCATGCAGGACAGTCAGACTTATGTGGACCTCGGTGTGAAGTTCAAGGTCGATGTACTTTCGTTAACCAATAAAATCTTTAAATAACTATGGCTGAAAAGAAAAAGGGAATCTGGAAATACATTCCCGACGGCATTCCTTGCCTGATTATTGTATTTGGTCTCTTTGCGTTCATCGGTATGCAGATGGGAGTACCCCAGATGCTGAATACCATCATGAAGACCGCACACGACCTGTTGCTGAACACTTGTTTCTACTTGATGGCAATTTGTGTGATTACCGGTGCTATCGGTAAACTGTTTGTGGAATTCGGGGTGGTGAAGCTGCTCGAAGGCTTGCTCCGTCCGTTGATGCGTCCGCTCTTCAACTTGCCGGGTGTGGCAGCGTTGGGTGCTGTCATGACTTTCTTGTCGGACAATCCGGCCATTATCTCGTTGTCGCAAGACAAACGTTTCAGCAGTTATTTCAAGAAATACCAGTACATTTCGTTGACCAACTTCGGTACGGCTTTTGGTATGGGCTTGTTGGTCATCGTCTTCATGGTGGGACAAGGCTTCTATGCCGAACCGTTCATCGGTTTGATGGGGGCATTTTTCGGCTGTATCGTATCGACCCGTTTGATGCAACGCTTTGTGGTGAAGGCTTATCCGAGTTTCCTGGAAGAAAATGCCATCGAAGGTAATGTGAAGTTTGCAGAAGAAAAGGAAGAAGTAGTTGAAGAAAAGTCCAAGTTCATCCGTACTTTGAATGCCTTGCTGGACGGTGGGCAGACAGGGGTGTATGTAGGTATGGCCATCATTCCGGGGGTATTGATAATCTCTACCTTGGTGATGATTCTGACATTCGGTGCCGGTGCAGATGGTGTCTATAATGGTGAAGCCTATGAAGGTATCGAGCTGTTGCCTTTCCTGGCCGGTAAGATCAATATCGTTTTC
>JAFTTU010000009.1 GCA_017466635.1 Bacteroides sp. | reverse complement strand
GAATATCTTGAAGAATCATCAGCATAAGGACAAGAAAGCCTCGATCAAAAGAAAAAGAATGAAAGCAGCGTGGGACGAAGATTATCTTAAAAGTTTACTAATAGCCTGGTTAAAAGCTTTTTAATTCATGCGTTTTCTCTGTTTTGACTTCATCTATTCTTAAATCATCAGCGTTGCTTCGTCATTCATCAGTGTTGAACAGTAAAACACCGACGTTGAACGACCAAACAACACCGATGATTTGAAAATAAATACTCTTCTTTGCAAGTTTATAAGCAGAGCCAAAAAAGTATTCATCCATAAATAATGTTAAATATGGGGTGGGGTGACTAATTTATTATAAAGTAACCTACCTTTGTGAGAAAAATATAAATGTACACTACAACCATGAAAAAGATTTATCCATTGCTGGCACTTTGCCTGGGGCTACTTGCCGGATGCAAGCCGGCTGACCCGTTAGCTTTCCCGATAGAGAAAGCCATTACTCCCGAATTTATGCCTTTGCACGGATTGACCGACCCTTTCCAGGTAGAAATCAAGCATCCATATCTAATCGTCCAAAACTCGGACAAACTGAAGGACAGCCTCTTCCACATCTATGACTTGCGGAACAATGAGCTGAAGTGTGCATTCGGACGCATCGGCCAAGGACCGAAGGAGTATGTGACGCCTTGGTTGCTGAACAACCATTTACCCGAGTTCGTCATCGAAAACAATGATTCCTTCCAAAAGTTCAGTATCAACAAACAGGGGCAAGCCACTATGAAAGAGAAGGTGACTCCGGCTTTCCGAATGGCATTGAGCGAAGCGCAGTTCATCCACGATTCATTGTTTGTGGTCAGTCCTGCATTTTATGGCATTCCGTATATGCTGAAGTGTGATATGACAAACGAAGAACCATTGAAAGCTTATGCATATCGTGACACCACCTTGATTAATTATGCCGACGACCCCGACCGGGTGGACAATATGTTTGCCAACCAAGAACGCATCGTGCTCTGCTATGCCTACAAGAAGCAGATTGACTTTATGGACACGGACTTCAACCTTATCAAGCGAGTGAAATTTGATGACTATACGCCGGTATATAATGTAAAAGTTCCGAAAGATGAAAAACCAAGTTATGTGCAAGGTTATCTCGGGAAACGATATTTATATGCTTTGTTTATGGGATGTACTTATAATGAACTTGAAGCAAGAGAACGAAAAGGTATGCATCTCGAAGTCTACGATTTGGATGGAAAACCCGTGGCAAGATACGAACTTCAAGGCGAACGTCCCCGCTATTTTGCCGTAGATGAAGAGACTTTCACACTTTATAGCCCATTGAACGGACTTCCCGAAGACCATTTGTTGGTGTACAAACTGGAAGGATTGAAATAAGTATTTATCCCCATCAACTCATGAAGCGGGTGTGTCGAATGACACACCCGCTTTAATTTATGCCACCATCCGTGTAATCCAAATCCAGAATGGAGCAGCTACCACGAAGAGCAGAATGCTGAACGCCAAGGACGATGTCCCCGTCCGTTCGTAAAGCTGGTTCTGATTACCGATGATGATGCCCGAAAATGCCGGAGGCAAGGCACCGGCCAAGACCATCATCTGGAGCTTGTCGGCCTCCATATGGAAGAGCATCCCCACAATGAGCAAGGCAGCCGGCATCAGGATGAGCTTCAATACTGTGTTGTATATCACCTCCTTGTCCAACTGGAACTTCATTCCGCTCAGTGTCAAACCTGCCGCAAAGACAGCTACACCCGAGTTGGCTTTCGCTATCAATTCGAAGTTCGGGTCAAGAATAGCCGGAAACTTGATGTCGAGCAAGACAAGTATCACCGCCAAGATAGGTGCCCAACACACCGGCTCCTTCAAGGCATCAATCACCGGATTGCCTTTCTTGGCCTGCTGCACCGAACCACCGTTGTTCATCAACGCCAACCCTATCGGGATGTTGATGGCATTCACCACGATGGATACGATAGCTACCACCAAACCCGTCGTTGCCGTTGCTCCATAAATCGGCTCCAGCACCGCAAAGCCCAAAAAGCCGATGGTAGGCGAACCGGAAATCAAGGCACACACCGCCGCCTCGCTCTTGGTGTGACGGAAGAACTTGTAGCACGAATAATACGACCATAAGAACATCCCGGTAATCACTACGAGGCTGACCAGCGTCAGCTTCAAGTCATCGAAGAGCATCGCACTGTCGGCCTTCACGATGGACACGAACAAAGCCGCCGGAAGGGCATACGTCAGCACGAACTTGTTCAGCACTTTCGAGTCTTCGGTCTTGAAGACTCCCTCCTTCCCAGCCCAATAGCCCAAGAACATAATGACGAAGATGGGAAGAATGTCTTTGATTAGAATGTCTATCATAAGCGTATCATTTTACAGACGAATGTGGATTCAAGTTACCAATATGCCCGCTCTCCAGGCCTACCGACGGGTCGATGACACAGTTAATAAGGCATGGAGATTTCGAAGCCAAGGCACTGCTCAGGGCATCATCCAGCTCTTCCGGAGAAGTGACATGATAGGCCTTGCCTCCAAATGCTTCAATCATGCGGTCATAACGAGCTTCCGGCATGAGCATAGTCGGTGCAGGGTCGCCATTCGTTCCATGCCCCTTTTCATCTCCTCGATAGATACCTCCGTTGTTGAGTATCAGCACGGTTACCGGCAATCGGTAACGACAAATGGTTTCTATTTCCATTCCGCTGAACCCGAAGGCACTATCTCCTTCAATGGCGAGCACCTGTTTTCCGCCCGTTACGGAAGCACCGATACTATACCCCATGCCAATACCCATGACTCCCCAAGTACCTGTATCCAAGCGCAACCGTGGATGATACATGTTGATGACATTACGCGTATTGTCCAATGCATTCGCACCTTCATTCACGATGTAGATGTCCGGATAGTCCTGAAGGACATCGCTCACCACTTTCAGTGCATTGAAGTAATTCATCGGCTCGGTAGGAGTTTCCAACTTTATCTTCATCTTTTCCGCATTCACCTGCTTCACGGCATTGATGCTGTTCATCCAGGCATCCCCACACTTGATGTTGAATGGTTCCATTTTGCAGAGCATCAAGTCGATGGAAGCAGCGATATCCCCGACAACCGGAGCCACGATTTCACGGTTACTGTCCATTTCTTCGGCACAAATGTCCAATTGGATGAATTGGGCTTTCGGATTCCACTTCTTGCCTTTACCATGGTTCAGCAACCAGTTCAGACGGGCACCGACCAGCATCACCACATCAGCTTGTCCCAACACCAGGCTACGGGCAGAAGCCGCACACTGCGGATGGTCATCCGGCAAGACACCTTTCGCCATCGACATCGGCAAGAAAGGAATACCGGTCTTTTCGATGAATTCTTTCAACTGTCCTTCGGCTTGCGAATAGGCAGCTCCCTTACCGATGATTACCAATGGCTTGGTTGCATTGGAGAGTAGTTTCAAGGCACGTTTCACTGCCGTCGAACAAGGCAATTGGACTGGTGCAGGATCTACGGGAACAAAGAGCGAAGCTTGCGCTTCCTGAACATCCATCGTCATACTGAGCATGGCGGTGGTAATGTCCAGATACACACCTCCCGGTCGTCCGGACAAGGCTGTACGGATAGCTCTGGCCACCCCTACCCCGATGTCTTGTGGACGGTTGATACGATAGGCAGCTTTCACAAAAGGCTTGGCAATGTTCATCTGGTCTAACCCTTCGTAATCGCCTTGTTGGAGGTCGATAATGTTGCGGTCACTCGAACCGCTAATCTGAATCATCGGAAAACCATTGACGGTTGCTTCTGCCAAGGCGGTCAAGCCATTCAGGAAACCGGGAGCTGATACAGTCAGGCAGATACCGGGCTTCTTGGTCAGATAGCCGCTGATGGCAGCAGCATGACCGGCCGACTGTTCATGACGGAAACCGATGTAGCGGATTCCTGCACTTTGGGCATAGCGTGCCAAGTCGGTCACCGGGATGCCCACCACTCCGAAAATAGCTTCCACCCCATTCATTTTCAATGCATCCACCAACAGGTGCATCCCATCGGTCAAGGAAGCATTTGGATTATCAGTTATGTAATTCATAATCAATCACGTTTAATGTTATTTGCATACGATATGTTTGTTACGCAGAGCGGCTATTTCATCGGCATTGTAACCGATTTCCTTCAATACTTCATCGGTATGTTCACCCAAGGCTGGAGCCGGCTTTACCTGAGGAGTATAGCTGGAAAATTTAGGAGGACAGCCGATGGTCAGGAACTTACCCCGTCCGGGTTGGTCTACTTCCACAATGGTTCCACACTTCCGGAGCGATTCGTCTTCAGCAATTTCTTTCATGCTCAATACCGGTCCACAAGGCACACCCAACTTACCCAGCTCTTCCACAATGTGCATCTTTTCACGGGTAATGGTGTAGGCTTCCACGGCAGCATAGATTTCATCTTTCACCTTTTCACGGGCATCTGGGGTATTGAATTTCGGGTCGTCCACCCATTCCGGCTTGCCAATCGCCTTGGCAGCTGCCGCAAAAGGCTTCATCTCGTTCTGCAGGACAATGTAGACGAAAGCGCTTGGATCGGTTTCCCAGCCCTTGCATCGGTAGCACCAGCCCAGTACCTGACCGCCTTCCACATTACCGCCACGAGGTACCGTATCGGTAAATGTTCCGTTCGGATATTGAGGCATGTGTTTCAACACACCGGTATGTTCCAGAATCAATTGGTCACGAAGCTTCACACGGCAGAGATTGATGACGGCATCCTGCATGGACTGCTGCACAAAGCATCCTTCACCTGTCTTTTCACGTTGCATCAAGGCTGCCAGCAAACCAATCAACAGGTGCATCCCTGTATTGCTGTCACCCAAAGCGGCCCCGGATTGAGTAGGAATATTGTATTCTCCATCATACCAGCCGGTGGTTGCCGCTGCACCACCCGCACATTGGGCTACCGGTTCAAAGGCTTTCACACTGGCAAACGGTGAATCGTCATTGAAACCCTTGATGGTACCATAAATCACACGTGGATTGATTTTATGCACTTCTTCCCAGGAGAAACCCAGTTTGTCCACCGCTCCCGGATGTAGATTTTCCACGAAGATATCGGCTGTTTCCAACAAACGGGTCAGGATTTCTTTTCCCTCCGATGTCTTCATGTCCAACTCGATGGAACGCTTGTTGCAGTTCAGCTGCAGATAGTACAGGCTGTCCATATCGGGATAGTCCAACAATTCGGTACGGGTAGGGTCTCCCAATCCCTTTCGTTCAATCTTGATGACATCGGCTCCCAGCCATGCCAACATTTGTGTACACGATGGACCCGATTGAACTTGGGTCCAGTCAATCACTCGAATACCTTGTAACGGTGCTGTCATAATTTCTCCTCCTATTATTTAATGAGTAAAAGTTTAGGGGGATAACATCACATGCACCAAATAGTTCAAAAAAGGGGATGTTATTCACATCCCCTAAACATATAGCTTGCACTATTTAATAAATCCATCAAAATACGCCAGCCGATTTCAACATATTTTCCATTCTGCCATACAAGGCATCCAGTTCCTTCTTGTCTACCTTGCCTTTCTGATACCATTGCTGCTGCATCGGAAGAGCTTCCTGATAAATCTTTTCTTCCAACGGCATCAAACGCTGCATGATACCGGTTCCTTGCAAGTTATGCAGGTTTTCCCAATGCAAATAGTGCTTGGTACCACCGCCTTGCTTGAAGTGGAAGACCTTTTCATCCGCCAACTTCAACGAAGCGGCACTAAGTGGAGCTGCCTTCAATGCTTCGTCGTATTTCATCATGGCCGGCAAATTATCCTTTACCCAAAGAGGGACAGCCACACCTGTCGGAGGATAACCCAAGATGGTCCAAAGCACGGTCAATTCCGGGTTTTCACCCTTCTTCACACCTTGCACGACGATGGAGCAAGAAGTATTGTTACGTGGAATAAAGTCTTGGTCAGTAAACCAGCCCGAGGTCTTTGGATAGTTGAAGTCACCGCTACGCAAGTCGATGTCCAGGATGTTGTTACGGAACGAACGGGCAATGTCTGTGAAAATCAACTGTGGAGTAATACCACCCATGGCACAAGCTTTCGAGAGCACACGGTCCACTTCCAAATAGCGCACATATCCATAACCCAAGTTCAGTTCACCACCGTTCGAGAAGTTGGTACGGGCTACATAACCGTGAGGAGCCACATTCGGGTCATTGGCATCAAACATCTTGTAGGAATGTTCGTCTACTTCAAACATGGCAGCACCGCCTTGTGCATCAATCACACCGAAATTGGCTTCAATGCCGCTCGGCTTCTGGATGGTATCCAGGAAATGACAAAAATCGGCTACGGTAGCACATACTTCCAAGGCACGATAAATCACTTCCCCATTCTTAGGACCTCTATCGTTATCTGCAATGTCTCCAGGTACCAAGTTATAACTCTGGGTATTCATCAAGGCAAACCCTGCTACATTCGAGCCTACCCATGCTTCCTTTTTTTCCGGGAAATTGTCACTGTTCACATCGGCTACGAAATCATACTTCTCGCCTTTCACATAAGCCATGTGATTACGCAAATAACCAGTTTCACGGTTCTTCCACAAAAGCGGACGACCGTCCGGAGTTACCTTACCCGAAATTACTGCTGAAGAACAAGCCCAAGCTGGTTCCAATACGCATACGATAGCTATCGCCATCATACACAAACGAATCATCTGAATGTTTTTCATATTTCTACTGTTTAAGATTATCCTTTCATCAATCCGGCAATTTCACTTTCTCCGGTTCCTGTGCCTGAAAATCCCGGAAGTCAGGAAGTACATTGCATTCCAAGTCCTCCACAAAGGCTTCCGTACATCCCATCTGTCTAGCCGCTTCGGCATACGCACGAAGAGCAGCCATCGCACACCGGTCTGTTCCGGTCAATACGAAAACGGGAATTTCATTCATCACACATCTATTCAATAACTTACGTTGGTCTTTGGTTGCTGCCATATATTAATATTTTAATTCAAAATCATCTGTTAGAAAATAAATGCGGAGACTTTCACAAGCCCCCGCACTTTGCTACAAAATACAAATACAACTAAACGAGATATTTTTTATTCCTATTAGAGAATTCTAATATTAGTCCGATTTCAATCAGACAATGCAAAGATAGACTATTATTTCAAGTTATCCAAATTTTTTTGATTAAAAATTTGCTTTCCTTCCGGAGTATACAAGAAATCAATCAATCCGGCATATGCCTTTTCAATCTTTCCACGCACCATCTTCATGGTACTGTTGATCATCTGGTTCTGTTCTGTGAACGGTTCCGGCAATACAGCGAAAGTACTTGGCAACCAACGTTCCGGGAACATTCCTTCAAATTCACCACCCTTCTTGTACTTGTTCAATTCCTTCTCCAGCTTCTTGATGGCATACTTACGGCCTTCTTCTGTATCGAGAGACAAGTTCTTGAATGCCATTTTGCGCTTCAGGTTATCCTTGTTCGGCACAATCAAGGCAATGGTATAGGGTGACTGATTGTTATAGAGCATCACTTGGTCGATGTACTTGGACTGACCTACGAATGCTTCCTCAATACCTTCCGGACTGTACTTTTCACCATCCGAAGAAATCAACAAACTCTTGAAACGTCCCTTCACATAAAGAAGACCTTCCTTAGTCATGTAACCCAAGTCACCGGTATACAACCAACCGTCCTTCACGGTATCGGCTGTCGATTCCGGATTCTTCCAGTAACCGGCCATGACGTTTTCACCCTTTACGACGATTTCGCCCATTTCGCCCAATGGCAATTCCTTACCGTCACCATCACAAATCTTCAGTTCCAATGGCTTCACCAACTTACCGCTTGAACCGAAACGATATTTTTCAGGACCGTTGGATGAAAGAACCGGAGTTGCTTCAGACAAACCATAACCCTGGAACATTGGAATACCGATACCCACATAGAACTTCTGCAAGTTCTTGTCCAACAAGGCACCACCACCGATGAAGAACTTCAGTTCACCACCGAAATTGTCGCGTACCTTCGAGAAGATAATCTTGTCGAACAAGGCTACCAACGGCTTCAACAAGTATCTCCATCCCTTGAAGTCAAGGTTACTGTCACCGTAATAAATCTGACGAACCTTCATACCGAAGTTGAACAACTTCACGGTAGTCTTGCCCTTTGCACGGATACCTTGTTCAATGTTCTTCTTGAATGTCTTGGCCAATGCCGGAACGGAGAGGATGAAGTGTGGCTTCACTTCCTTGATATTCAGAGGAATGTTCTTCAAGCTTTCCAATGGAGTACGTCCTACCTGCACGGTAGCAGCAGTAGCACCCTTGGCCATCATGATGTAGAAACCTACCACATGAGCGAAACAGTGGTCGAGCGGCAAAATGATAAGAGTACGCCAGCTTTGGTCAATGTTCACCAAGGTACAAGCCTGTTCTACATTCGATGTATAGTTACGGTGAGTCAATACCACCCCCTTCGGGTCAGCAGTCGTACCGCTAGTATAGGTAATGGTCGCATAGTCATCGTTCTGGATGCTGTTTGCCACCTTCAGGAATTCTTCCAGAGAATGGTTAGCCAAGAATTCATCCCCCATCTTCTGTACTTCGCTGAGGGCGATTTCACGGTCTTCGTAGTGGTCTTGTTCATCAAATACAATCACCTTCTGCACTTCCGGCAACTGGTCGATGATGGCACGCACCTTCTTCAACTGGGTACCCGATACCATTACGAACTTCACGTCACCATGAACCAGACGGAACAACAAGTCATTGCTTTCTTCCAACTTGATGGAGAGAGGAACATTGACTGCACCTGCATAGAACATCGCCAATTCACCGATGACCCACATATTACGGCCTTCACTCAAGAGGGCCATGTTATCACCCTTCTTCACGCCCAAAGCCTGAAGACCGGCACCCAACTGATATACATTTTCCTTTACTTGTGTGTAAGTAGTAGGTTCAAACTTCTTTCCTGTCTTTTCCAACAAGAATGTATTGTTGGGATACAACTTTACCGATTCTTCAAATAAATCTACTAAGGTTTTCTTCATTTCTTTTCGTCAATTTACAGAACTACGCATAGTTCCCGTTCAAAAACGTTGCAAAGATAATCATTTTTAATGAAACTACCATAAAACGATGCATTTATCGCACAAAAATTAAGAAGGTGTGCAGATTTTGCACACCTTCTTGCGAATTATAACATCAGAAACAGGATAGGAATCGCTATACCTATTATAAATAGGATACCTCCTCTTCCCACAAATCCTTTCTTACCTTTCACCATCACCAGGCCTGTCAGTGTAATCAGAATCAGGCAAACGGCGAAGATGTCACTGAACGTGGTCCACCATCGTCCGGGGTTGTAATGAAGCTTCACCATGTCCGACAGCAGCCAACGCTTTTGCAGGGATTCATACACGGCTTCACCCGTCTGTGTATTCACCACCACACTGGAACCACCTTTCAGAAAGACCTTCATTTCCCCGTTCTTCGGGAAATAATGCTTGGTATAGTTACCGGCTTCCCCCATAGGTTCCAGCATCTTCAGCACCATCGCCTTGTCTACTTTCGCCTTGTCCGAGAAATCCAGTCCTTTTGCTATCTGACACTCTTCACGGGTGACGGTATAATGTGGATTCAAGTCTCCCCGATGATTCATCAGAATCCCGGAGAGCGCATAAATCAGAATCATTCCTGCAAACAGATACGACACATCCCGATGGATGATACGGCTCCACTTGCGGAAAGTACCTCCCTTACTCATTGATTTCGTAAGATTCGGCTACCACATGGTAGAATGACAAATACTCCTTACCGGTTGCTGCCTTTTCTGCAGCAATCTTGGCACGGAAATCAGCAATACGGCCTTCAGTCGTATCAGCAGTTTCACCACGGGAATTCTTTTCAGTATCGCAACCGCCTTCGCCTTCTTCGTTACCATGCTTTTCTTCAGTCTGGTTCTTCACACGGTTTTCCCAGTCCTGCAAGTAAGCTTCGTCAATGCGTTCTTCCTTCAAGGTACCCTTGACAGTAACTACATTGTTCACGACCTTGGTATCGAAAGCACCCAATTCACCGGCTTCTACGCGGAGAGTCTTGGTATCATCACTACCTACCAGGAACATCTTCTTGGCACCGTGGCTGCAAGTATGGGTACATACCCCCTCAATCACCACAGTCTGGTCTACCAATCCGGCAGCCTTCGCCATTACATCGTCTATACTCATGGCAGCTACCGCTTCTTCGGCATTCTGTGCCTGCTTCTTGCCACCACCACACGAACTCAATACAAAACATGCTGCAAACATCATTACAGCGACCATCCATTTAGTTTTCATTTTTCCTTATTTAATAGTTAATACTAGGTTAAATCAACGAATACAACATGAACATCCAGTGAGCCATTATCGCTGCCACCAAACCACCGATGGTGTGAGCCAAAATAGCCTTCGATGTCAATTCACGATAGCCCAACGAGTCGAGCATGGCTGTATGGGTACTCAAGTAACCGCTCCAGCACATACCGATGGCTGTAAATACGGCAATGGCATTACCGTCTGCCCAACCTTCGGCAATGAAGCTAGGAACCAAGCCCAATGCCGCTCCTACTGCACCCAAGGCTGTAATCGGGAAGGCTACCAAGTGCGGGTCTTGGAAACCGAACAACCATTCGAAAACGATATTGATCTTACCGGCCAGGAAAGGCAACAGCTCGATACCTTCATAGGCTTCACCATTATAGACACCATCTGCACCGGCACCGAATGTCAGAATCATCACCAAGGTAGAGATTATCAATACCCCCGGAATGAT
>JAFTTU010000075.1 GCA_017466635.1 Bacteroides sp. | reverse complement strand
ACCTTGTCACTCGGTGTATGTAACGGTTGCCAGTTGATGATTGAACTCGGCTTGATTAATCCGGAACATCCGGCAGACAAGAAGGCCAAGATGCTTCACAATGATTCACACAAGTTCGAAAGTAGCTTCGTATCACTCACTATCCCGACCAACCGCAGCGTGATGTTCGGTTCATTGAGCGGCTTCAAGATTGGTACATGGGTGGCTCATGGTGAAGGTAAGTTCCACTTGCCATTGCCTGAAGATGAATACAATGTAGTAGCTAAGTTCTCTTACGACGAATATCCGGGCAATCCAAATGGTTCATCGTACAGTGTAGCTGCTGTAGCTAGCAAGGATGGTCGTCACTTGGCTATCATGCCGCACCCTGAACGTACCATCTTCCCATGGCAATGCGGTTACTACCCGACTGAACGCTGGAACGACCAAATCACTCCGTGGATTGAAGCATTTGTCAATGCTCGCAAGTGGGTAGAAGCAAACAAGAAATAACGAATCTCCGTTATAAAACCCAAAAAAGCGGCATTCTTTCGGGAATGTCGCTTTTTTATGTGTTAACATTTTGAACTTTCTTCTTTTTTTAGCATTTTTGTATTTTAGTATATACCTTAATATATAAAGTTGTGAAAAAGACCATCCTTTTGTTTATCCTGATTCTTTGGGGAGCAGTTTCTGTTTCCGCACAGCTTTATCGTTACCTGGACACCAACCAAGGTCTCAGCAGCCGAAGAGTCATCGCCATCGAAAAGGATGCCAAAGGATACATGTGGTTTTTGACCCATGAAGGAGTAGACCGTTACAACGGCAAGCAGTTTACCCATTACCCTTTGTCGGACGGGAACCGATTCATCCAGCAACCTCCCAACCTCAGCCATCTTCAAGTGGATGGTGCCGGAAACATTTGGGTCATCGGGAAAAACGGATACATCTTCAAGTACAACAGCTATCAGAACAAATACGATTTGGTGATGAATTTTGCAGACAGCCTTCAGACAACACGAAGACTGCCCCTTACCCATGCCAGCATAGACCGTGACAACCGGCTTTGGCTCTGTACCCGTAATGCGCAATACATCTACCATACCCATAACCAACAAATAGAGAAACTGGACTCTCCTATTCAAGAAGAAATCACGTTCTTGAGACAAGGAGAAGACAACAAATACTTCATAGGAACCAACCACAACATCTACTTGGCCCAATTGAACGGAAACCAATTGACGGTCCAACAAGAACCGACACTGGAGAACTTCCACATCGTTCAGCACATCTATTATCATGCCTCTACCAACCGATTACTCATCGGGACATTGGCAGACGGATTCTATGTGTTCGATCTCAGCACCAAGACTTTGCAAAACGTCGGTCAGTTGAAGGATGTAACCATGAACAATGTCGTACCTCTTTCCAATTCAACGGAAGAAGTATTGATAGCGACTGACGGGAATGGAGTGTTCAGAATGAACATGGGTACCCTGGAATTACGTCCCTACCTGTCTTCCAACCATCAAGCATCCAGCAGAATGAACGGGGACATCATCAAGGATATCTATGCCGATGAAGATGGCAGAATCTGGATGGCGGTCTTCCCTATCAGTATCACCGTTTTTTCCGACAATTATCCTACCTACCAATGGATACAGAATATACATAACCATCCCAATTCTTTGGTCGACAATCAAATCACCAATCTATTGGAAGACTCGGATGGCGACCTTTGGGTCACAACGACCAATGGTGTAGGCTATTACAATACCCGTACCCAACAATGGAAGAGTCTGTTGTCCTGCCGCGAGAATGATTGGCAAGAACAGAACTATGTATTCATATCACTCTGCGAAACAAGTCCAGGCATCATTACCATCGGAGGATACATGAGCGGCATGTACTACATCAATAAGAAAGACATGCGTCCACGCTATTTCTCCCCTCAGTCCCAAGGCTATACAGACATCCGTCCCGACAAATACATCCGAAGTATCTATCGTGACAAAGACGGTCTCGTATGGGCAGGAGGATACTACAATTTCAAGAAATTGAATTCCAACGGAGAGATTGAACATTATGCAACAGACTACCCTATCACATACATCACTTCTAAAAACAACGATGAACTTTGGATAGGTACATCTAACGGCATGTATAAATTCAACAAGAAACAAAAGAAACTGCAACAAGTAAACCTGTCATCCGACATAGGTACCATCAACTACATCTATCAAGCCGATAGCATCATGACCTACATAGGTACCCAAGGTACCGGATTGTGGATATACAACAACTCCAGCCGACAATTGGAAAACTTCCAAACCCACAATTCAGCATTGATATCCAACAATATCTTTTGCATTTTACCTAGTCATCAGCCGGAAAGACTGATTATCAGTACAGAAAACGAACTGGTATCTTTCAACACGAAAGAGCAACTTTTCCTGAACTGGACCAAGGAACAGGGATTGCTGGCCAACAAGTTCAACACTTCGGCAGGCATCAAGACACGGAAAGGAAACATCATCCTTGGAAGTGACGAGGGACTCATTGTCATCAAAGATTCCATCGATTTCCCTCGTACCATCCAATCCAAGCTTGTTTTTAGCAAATTCAACATACAATATCAAGAGATGCTGCCAGGCTTGGAGGGATCTCCACTACAGGTACCTATCGATGAGACCGAATCCATCACCTTGTCTCACGACCAAAACATCTTTTCATTGGATGTATCGTCCATCAACTACGATTGCCCTTCCCGAGTGCTCTATTCCTGGAAGATGGAAGGATTCTACAATGAATGGACCGAACCTAGTGAAACACATTTGATTCGATATACCGGTCTGGCTCCTGGTAACTATACCCTGAAAGTACGCTCCATCCTTCTGGACGACGGACATACACTCGAAGAAAGAAACTTACGAATCAAGATTGAACCTCCTTTTACTCAAACGGGAGGAGCTTATCTTATTTATACATTGGTTTTCCTTCTCATCATTTTTGCCATCATCCGCTATTTATGGTTACGCAAGGACAGCGTGATTTCCAGAGAGAAAATCCAATTCTTCATTCATACGGCACACGATATCCGAACTCCATTGACGCTCATCAAAGGTCCATTGAGTGAAATCAGCCGTACCGAATCCTTGTCCGAACAAGGCAAGAGCAACTTGCAAGCAGCCATCCAGAATACAGACCGCCTGGCTGAGCTGGCTACCAGGTTGATAGACTTCCAGAAAGAGGAACTCTATGCATCCAAGCTGCATGTCGTCCAAGTGGAACTGAACAATTACCTGCAAAATTTCTTGAAGCCTTTCCAACCTTATGCAGAAAAAAAACAGCTTCGACTTACTTTGGAAGGTACTGCCGAACCTTTGGAAGCTTGGATAGACCGGAACAAGATAGACTCCATTATCCACAACCTGATAAGCAACGCATTGAAGTACACCCCAACAGGTGGACAAGTGACCCTTCAACTGAAAGGTACTTCCTCCGAATGGATGCTCCAAATCAGTGACACAGGAATTGGTATACCTGCTGCCGACCAAAAGAAAATGTTCAAGCATTTGTTCCGTGGGAAAAATGCCATCAACCAACGGATAACGGGAACTGGAATCGGCATGCTTCAGACCTATCGATTGGTAAAACGTCATTTAGGGAAAATCAGTGTAACGAGCAAGGAGAACGTGGGAACGACTTTCCTGCTCCGTTTCCCGACAGACAGTCCGCAATACAATCGTCAAGCAGAGGTTCCAACGGAAGAGAACGCTATCCTTAACAAGGAGATGAAGGAAACATCCATAGCGAACGTGCCTATCCATGAGACATGTCCTACCAATGCTCCACAAATTCTGATTGTAGAAGACAATCCGGATTTGCGACAGTTCCTACACCAGAGCTTAGCAGACAAGTACCGGATAGAAGAAGCCGAAAACGGTAAGGTAGCTCTGGACTTGATTGGCAGACAAGCACCGGATTTGGTTATTTCGGATATCATGATGCCTGAAATGCGTGGTGACGAAATGTGCCAGACATTAAAAAGCAACGTAGAAACCAGCCACATACCGGTCATCCTCCTGACCGCTTTGGGAGACCGCGAAAGCATCCTGCATGGATTGGAAATCAAAGCAGACAGCTATGTGGTGAAGCCATTCGATATGGATATCCTCAAAGCCAATATCGCCAGTGTCTTGGCCAACAAAGAATTCCTGCGTCAACGGTTTGCCCAATTGAACTACCGTACCGAAGACCTTCCTCCAGAAGTGCAGGAAGCTCCCGGACTGAGCCTCGACCAAGAATTCTTGATAAAAGCAACCGAGTTGGTGAAAAAGAACTTGGGCAAGGATTTCAATGTAGATGACCTCTGCATGGAAATGGGTATGAGTAGAAGCAGCCTATATAATAAGATAAAGGCACTGACCGACCGCTCGCCCAGCGATTTCGTCCGACAAATACGCATGACGGAAGCAGCTACCTTATTGAAAAGCAAGAAATACACCGTGGCCGAAGTATCGGACATGATGGGATATAGTGACCCGAAATATTTTACAGACATCTTTAAGAAGCACTACGGCATGACGCCAAGTGCCTACATGAAACAACCATAGATATGAACTTTTATTTGAATGCATTTGCAACCTTCTTCAAGATAGGGCTGTTCACCATCGGTGGAGGCTATGCCATGGTACCACTCATCGAGGAAGAAGTGGTCAACAGAAAGAAGTGGCTCACCCAGGAAGAATTCATCGACTTGCTGGCAGTGTCACAATCCGTGCCCGGAGTCTTTGCCGTGAACTTCTCCATCTTCATCGGCTATAAGCTGAAGAAATTTCCGGGAGCCTTGTCATTGGCATTGGGAGCTATCCTCCCCTCGTTCCTGATTATCCTTGCCATCTCCCTGTTCTTCCATCAGTTCAAGGAATACGAAGCGGTAGAGAACATCTTCAAAGGTATCCGTCCGGCAGTGGTGGCACTCATTGCAGCTCCTACTTTCAGCATGGCAAAGTCGGCCAAAATCTGTAAATACAATGTGTGGATTCCTGTCGTATCCGCTTTGCTCATCTGGATGTTGGGGGTATCACCAGTTTATATCATAGCGATTGCCGGCATAGGTGGATTCATCTACGGAAGACTCAAAACTCAAAACTCATAACTCATAACTCAAAACTTAACACTCAGCCCATGCTATACTTAGAACTCTTTCTCACATTCTTTCAGATAGGCCTCTTCGGATTTGGAGGAGGCTATGCCATGCTTTCGATGATTCAAGGCGAAGTCGTCACTTCACACGGTTGGCTCTCGGCCTCCGAGTTTACAGACATTGTCGCCATCAGCCAGATGACACCCGGACCGATTGGTATCAATTCGGCCACCTATGTGGGATATACGGCAGCCATCAATGCCGGATATAGTCATGTATGGGGCATTCTTGGTTCGATAACTGCCACCTTTGCCGTGGTACTTCCTTCGTTCATTCTCATGATTGCCATCAGCAAGTTCTTCTTGAAGTACCAGAAACACCCGATGGTGGAAGCGGTATTCAAAGGTCTTCGTCCAGCCGTAGTAGGTTTGCTGGCTGCTGCTGCCCTTGTCCTGATGACCCCCGAAAACTTCGGGAGTTATCAGACGGACAAGTCTCAATTCATTGTAAGTATCCTTATCTTCTTGGTGGCCTTCATCGGCACCCGAAAATTCAAGGTCAGCCCGATATTGATGATAGTGCTATGCGGATTGGCCGGGTGGCTATTGTATTAAAAAGCAGGATAACGTTCGTCGTTTATCGATTTTACTGCCATACATTCCATTTCGACCAACCAACCCGGCCGGCATACCGGAGCCAGCAGAAACACTTTCGGTATATTCGGGAAACGTTCTTCGAACATTTCTCGTACTATGGTATAATCAGCGATATCACGTAAATAGACCAACAGATGAGCCACATGTTCGAAAGTACATTCGGCTTCCTTCAAGAGGGTTTCTACATTTTCCCACATGCGAAGAGTCTGTTGACGTATATCGCCGGGATACATGATTTCACCTTTATTATTAATACTTGCAGTACCCGATATGAAAACCTGTCGGCGGTCACCATAATCCACATAGGTTCCACGTTCGAAGCTCACGCCGTATTCATAGGTAGGATTCAAATGAGTAGGTGCATATAAATAATGTACCTGTTCCTTACAGATACCATCGACAGCATACGCATCCATCTGTACCAATACTTTCGGATTAGCATGACGACCGGCTATACCTGTACTGGCAATGAAATGGGTTTTATCCGTCAGGTTCTGGGTAGCGAATACTTCATTACGGGCCTTAACTACCCCTGCATAATTCACATCCACGTTCTGCACGAAAATCCAGGTACGGATGCAATTGTCGGCCAGGCAACATCCATTTTCCAACAGTTGCATGACGTAATCATTGAACAGCAGACGCATCTGGTATTCCGAATTCGAAGCCTGGTTGCAAGCTCCTGCCATCCACAAATGACGATACCCTCCATGCTTTACTTCGTAGATACCATTTGCCAAAGCCTTGGTCTGTACTCCCCGTTGTATATAAACCCATAATGCAACTTTGCTTCCATCCAATGGAGGTTGCTCGATGATGGACAAAGCACAATCCGAACGTTCTGCATGAAGCGCCTGAAGATAATTGGCTTGATTGGCAGCATCGCTCACGAAGAAACGCTTGAATACCGCCACTGCCCCTTTCATTTCGCCTTGCATCAGTTGGTCATAAGCTTCCATCAAACAGTCCACCTGCTCCATGTAAGTCAATCGGGGATTGGTGACCCGAAGCATGGCGTGATATTCGCACACTCCTTCCGGCACCTCATATCTAAAGATTTCTATAGATGTATTTTCAATCATAATTTTACCTTTCGTCGATTCTTAAAGCTTTACATTCTTTTTCACCGGTTTCGACTCATTATGCAAACGGTCCAGTGCAGTCACCACATATTGATACTTCACCTTTCCTTCATCGTAAGGAAGATTGATGAATGTATCGCGGGTTATGGCAACAATCTTAGAAGGATCATTCAAGTTGACTTTCTCCTTCTTATCGAATCGATAGACTACATACTGAATAGCCTTATCCATTTCGGTCTTAGCCTTTGGAGCCGTCCAGAAAAGAACCGGTCCTTGGAATGTCCATACCATCTTTACCTTCTTCACCTTACCCGGTGCCTTGTCGTCCATAAAAGGAGAAGTCGGAATCAACGCCGGATAACGATGATAATTCTTTTCCAACAACGTGCTGTAATTACCCGGATTTTCCAAGATGGCAGCCGAATACCATTGACAACTACCCTGAACGGTTGGCAATGAACGTTGAAGCTTCATCTTAGCCGGCAACTGATGCTGAAGCGGATTCTGCAAATCAGCAAACTTGACCGTACGGTGAATGTCCTGGCCTATGAACAACGGGCGTGCCGAAGAATGTTTTGCCCACCAACGGATGAGCGTATCATAATCGGCAGCCTTATGGCCGATTTCCCAATAGAGTTGCGGAATATTATAGTCTACCCAACCATTGTTCACCCACATCAACACATCGGCATAAAGATCATCGTAATTCTGAAGACCGTTGGTAGCACTACCATTCGGGTCATTCTTTTGATTGCGGTAGATACCGAATGGAGACACACCGAATTTCACCCATGGCTTGCACTCGCGTACCGTTTCATGGATTTCCTTAATCAACACATTCACATTGTCACGTCTCCAATCACCCTTATTGGCATAGCCACGACCATATTCAGCGAAAGCCAAATCATCCGGGAAGTCTACCCCTGGAGTAGGGTATGGATAGAAATAGTCATCCATGTGAAGCGCATCCACATCGTAACGGTTCACGATGTCACGGATAATCTTACAGATGTACTTCCGGTTTTCCGGCAATCCCGGATTGAAATACAACTGTCCGCCATATTCCAGGAACAACTCGGGGTGCTTATGGTACGAATGGAGAGGCGATAAAGAAGTCGTTCCCTTGGTACGGGCACGATAAGGATTAATCCACGCATGAAGTTCCATGTTGCGCTTATGGCACTCATCAATCATCCATTGCAACGGATCCCACTGAGGTGACTGACCTTGCACACCTGTCAAATAACGGCTCCAGGGTTCATAACTCGATTGATAAAGCGCATCGGCTTCGGCACGTATCTGAAAAATAATGGCATTGATACCAGCCTTCTGCAAAGCATTAAGCTGGGAAGTCAACACACTCTGCATCTTTTGAGCGGTCATTCCCTGAAACTGTCCGTTTACACACTGAATCCAAGCGCCACGGAATTCACGCTTGGGGGCTATCGACTGGGCCGACACAGAAAGTGCCAACACACATGCAGCCATAGCCAACAAGGATTTTATCTTCATTTTTGTTCGTTTTTCTTTCTTGCAGGCAAAGATAATATTATTTCCTTTTATAGATGGACATAAATCTGATAATTTGTATCCTCAAATACCGGAGTAAGGGATAAATACCCGGAACGGATACGTCCTTTTTCCATAATCAACGGATATTTTTCTTTCATTTCATGATGAAACAGCCTTGCTTCACCTTTATTCGCATAGTACTCGATAATGTATCTTCCGCATGAATCCGTACATACAAAACGGTCGAAAAAGATACGCGACACCACACCCATGTTCATGCGCAAGTTTATTTCCACACAAGGATGAACAGCATATCCTCCCGTTGTACGAACCACCATCATATCAACACCCAGATAACCTTGATAGACACCCTGAATCAGTATTGGCAATTCTTCCAACAATTTCCCCCGAAGTTCATGCAATACGGATAAGGATACATATTCCAAAAGTTCCTTTTCAATGGCAATGTCAGAAGCAAGCCTGTTTTCTTTATAAATCCCTCTGGCATCCGCTTCGAAAAGTGAATAACCAGCAAAGGTTATCCCTTCTTTGGACACCTTGAACTCCATGGCAAAGTCTTTTACTTTTTGATAAAAAGGCTCTCCTACTACCCCACCTTGCGAACTGATGATGCGTTTCATCCACCCCGTCAAATTATCATCCGGTTGTCCCGACAAGGGCTGAATTCCTTTTCCACTTCCACTCCAAGGAGCTTTCAGCAAAACCTTCTCATGTTTGGAAGAGAATAGACCAACATCCGAAACAGAAGTCAGCCAAAAAGACTCACCCATGGTATCTTTAACACGAAGCTTTGGAAGCAACTCCACAGCAGACTTCCGACTGGACAGCAAACGGATAGATTCCATAGGAATGTCACCCTTGAAACAAGACTTCAACCGATGCAACAAGGAAGGATTCCATCCCCAAGGAATTACCTCGTCACACTTTTCGGGCAATTCCGCAATACCTTCGACCGACAATGACAGACGGCATTCCTTACGCAACCAAGATACTTGACGCTCATCAGACACCAGCACTTCACTTTCCATATCGGCATACCAAGCAGGAAGTGTAGCCAAATCGGCTGCCATCTTCTTGGCACTGGCTGGAGCCATATAATAAGGACTACCCGAAGCCAAGGCCATATCGTTTTCCGGATTAAATAAATAAAGCTTCTTCATACGAAGGACAAATATAGCAGTTTTCTATTCTTTTAGGAAGAATTACTCCACATTTTGCCAACTCGACTTTGCAAATTACCCAACTATTACTATCTTTGCTGCCAAGAAGACACTACAAGATGGAATCATTTTACAGAACACACCGATACTTGATAGAGCATCTGGATGCTCCCATTCGTCGTGGGTTGATGGATGAAATAGACTGGAACGACCGTCTAATCGGCATCAAGGGTACCCGTGGTGTGGGTAAGACAACCTTCTTGTTGCAATATGCCAAAGAAAAATTTGGAATAGACCGTTCCTGCCTTTATCTGAACATGAATAACCTTTATTTCTCCAAATACCGTCTGGCTGATTTTGCCGGTGATTTTGTGAAGAACGGAGGACGGGTACTGTTGATAGACCAGGTTTTCAAATATGCAAATTGGAGTCAGGAATTACGCGAGTGCTATGACCGCTATCCGGAATTGAGAATTGTATTCTCCGGTTCGTCCGTAATGAGACTGAAAGAAGAGAATCCCGAATTGACCGGTATCGCCCAAGTCTACTACCTTCGTGGACTTTCTTTCCGTGAATTCCTGAATCTTCAAAGCGGCAATCACTTCCGTGCTTATACGTTGGAAGAAATCCTCAACCATCATCAGGAAATCACAGATACCATTCTGAATAAGGTACATCCGATGAGTCATTTCCAAGATTACTTGCACCATGGATTCTATCCATTCTTCTTGGAAAAACGCAATTTCTCGGAAAATTTGTTGAAGACCATGAACATGATGATAGAAGTAGATATTCTTCTTATCAAACAAATTGAGCAAAAGTACTTGTCGAAAATAAAAAAATTACTATATTTGTTGGCTGTTGACGGACCGGGTGCTCCGAACGTCAGCCAACTGGCCACGGAAATACAAACTTCCCGTGCCACTGTAATGAATTACATCAAGTATTTGGCAGATGCACGCCTTATCAATATGGTCTATCCCAAGGGAGAAGAATTCCCCAAGAAACCGTCCAAACTGATGATGCACAACTCCAACTTGATGTATGCCGTTTATCCTGTCAAGGTGAACGAACAAGATGTCCTCGACACGTTCTTCCTGAATGCCATGTACAAAGGACATAAATTATACAAAGGCGACAAGGGTACTTCTTTCCTGGTGGATGAAGGTTTACACTTCCGCATCTGTACCGAGAACTGCAAGTTCAAGAACCATCCGGATGTGTATTATGCCATGCATCGGCTAGAACAAGGAGAAGGGAACAAGATTCCTTTGTGGCTTTTCGGTTTTTTATATTGAAACAATAGTATTAACTAACATAAACAATATTTGTTATGACTAAGCAAAAAAAATTCATCACATGTGATGGTAACCAGGCAGCTGCACATATCTCGTATATGTTCTCTGAAGTAGCTGCTATCTACCCTATCACTCCGTCGTCTACCATGGCTGAATACGTAGACGAATGGGCAGCTCAAGGCCGTAAGAACATCTTCGGCGAAACAGTGTTGGTACAGGAAATGCAATCAGAAGGTGGTGCAGCAGGTGCTGTTCACGGTTCTTTGCAGGCTGGTGCCTTGACTTCTACTTACACAGCTTCTCAAGGGCTGTTGTTGATGATTCCTAATATGTACAAGATTGCAGGTGAATTCTTGCCTTGCGTATTCCATGTTTCTGCACGTACTTTGGCTTCTCACGCATTGTGTATCTTCGGTGACCACCAGGACGTAATGTCTTGCCGTCAGACAGGTTTCGCTATGTTGGCTGAAGGTTCTGTACAGGAAGTAATGGACTTGGCAGGTGTAGCTCACTTGGCAACTATCAAGTCTCGCGTTCCTTTCTTGAACTTCTTCGACGGTTTCCGTACTTCTCACGAAATCCAGAAGATCGAGATGTTGGAAAACGAAGACCTCGCTCCGCTCATTGACCAAAATGCTTTGGCAGCATTCCGTAGCCGTGCATTGACTCCAGAAAAGCCGGTTGCCCGTGGTATGGCTGAAAACCCTGATACATTCTTCGCTCACCGCGAATCTTGCAATCCTTACTATGAAGCAGTTCCTGCTATCGTAGAAGAATACATGGAAAAGATTTCTGAAATCACTGGCCGCAAGTATGGCTTGTTCGATTACTATGGTGCTGAAGATGCTGACCGCGTGATCATCGCTATGGGTTCTGTAACAGAAGCTATCCGTGAAGTGATCGATCACTTGACTGCTCAAGGCGAAAAGGTTGGTTTGGTTGCTGTTCACTTGTATCGTCCGTTCTCGGCTAAGCACTTCTTGGCAGCTGTTCCTAAGACTGCTAAGCGCATCGCTGTTCTCGACAGAACTAAGGAACCGGGTGCTAACGGTGAACCTTTGTATCTTGACGTGAAGGACTGCTTCTATGGTCAGGCTGACGCTCCGGTTATCGTAGGTGGCCGCTATGGTTTGGGTTCTAACGATACTACTCCTGCTCAAATCTTGGCAGTTTATGAAAACTTGGCAATGAACGAACCGAAGAACGGTTTCACTATCGGTATCGTGGATGACGTTACCTTCACTTCTCTCCCACAGAAGGAAGAAATCGCTATGGGTGGCGAAGGCATGTACCAAGCTAAGTTCTACGGCCTCGGTGCTGACGGTACTGTAGGTGC
>JAFTTU010000125.1 GCA_017466635.1 Bacteroides sp. | reverse complement strand
CATTCTGCCTTCAAGCTCCTTCATCAGCCGACAATTCAGTCATAGTATACATACTTATTTACCCATTGGTTCATATTCCTTTCAGCATAGAAGCATACTTCCGAAGACCTGTATCCAAACGTTAATCCAAGTCACGGATTATACAATTCGTGTCTGAAATCACATAATCCATGACTTGGATTACATAATCCGTGTCGCGGATTAACGTATAGAAGCAAGTCTTTCCGTGTTTGCTTCAGGGAGTAACGGGATTTGCAAAGGCTTTCATTAAAATTTTTCCTTATCAGTAGTAAGGAAACAAGAAAAAGAATTATCTTTGCCTGACAGAAAAACACGAAGGATGAAAATGAAACTATTTTTCTACATATCAAGCCTGATTCTTCTCACTTGCTTCTCCGCTTGCAAGCGACCTGCCTATCCGCCCGTCATGCAGCAAGCCGAGAAGCTGATGAACACCCGTCCCGACTCCGCCTTACATATCCTGGAAGGCATGGCGGACAGTCTTGCTATGCTCTCCGACGAAGCCCGGATGTATTATCATCTGCTCACCATTCAAGCAAAGGACAAGCAATACATTACCCATACCGACGATTCGCTTATCAACCGCATTGTCTCGTTTTATGAAGACTATGGTGATAAGGGCCGCTTGATGTTGGCTTACTTCTACCAAGGTAGCACTTATCGGGATATGAACGATGCTCCACGGGCGTTGAAAGCTTTCCAACAAGCAGTAGATTTAAAAGTCCCGAATCTGGATTTATTGGCAAAGACTTATAATCAGATGGGTACATTGTTCATGTATCAAGGACTGCACGATGAAGTGATTCGAGTGAATCGTAAGGCCATCGAGCTTTATCTTTTGCAAGGAAAGCGGAATAAAATTTCGTATTTCTTAAGAGATATTGCACGGATGTATGACATCAAAGAAGAAAAAGACAGTGCTTCATATTATTATAAAGAAGCATGCCAAACCGCTTTGGCTGATGGAGATTCTGCACGTTATTATGGTATATGGGGAGAATTGGGTGGTTTTTATTACAAAACAGGGAATATCGATGAAGCCAAACAAATCCTAAAGCAAGCAGAGCTTTCAACCTATATTCGCAACAAATCCCACATTTATTCAACTTTAGGAAATTTATATAATGAATTGCAAATATGGGACTCTGTCTATTTTTACAAAACAAAAGTTTTGGAAATCGGAAGTATAGATAAAGTATACAACAGCTATATAGAACTTGCAAAACTAGAATCTAGAAAAAGAAAACATCAAGAAACAAATTATTATTTGAATAAAGCTATAGAACTGAGCGACTCTATTCTGTATTTGACCCAAACCGAAGCTATCGCTAAAATCAACTCCTTATACAATTATCAACATACAGAAGAAGAAAATGCAAATCTAAAAATCAAGCAAGAAAGACAACAGAATAAGAATCTAGTATTCTTATTAATACTATTTGGAGTTATTGTTTTTACACGAATCATATTCTTGCATTTAAAAAAGAAAAGCCAAGAAGAATTACGTGTAGCACGCATTTTGAAAGAGATGGAAGAAGATAAATATAATTATAGTCTGGCGGCAATAAAGGAAAATGAAAAGAAAATACAAGAACTGGCAAACACTCAAAAAATAAGAGACAACCAAAATGAACACTTGCAACGAGAGCTTTCCTTGTTACAGAAAGAGATAATGGAACTTCGCAACCGAGAAATTCTTCGTGTCAATGACGATAAAGAGGAACGTATTGCTACTTTCCAACGGTCTTCATTGCACGATTTGTTACAACGGGCAGCATCAAACGATAAGATTAACCTTACAGAAGAAAATTGGAGCAGGATTCAGTCAACTCTTGATTTCGTATACCCTTATTTCAGGAAACATCTCAGAGAATTATACCCTCAACTATCTGCTTTGGAGGAACAGGTCTGTTGGCTTATCAAGCTTTCCATCCATCCAGCAGGAATAGCACGTATTGTGAAAAGAAGCAATTCTGCTATAAGCAATATCCGTTCTCGACTTCACAAAAAGATTCACAAGGTCTCTGGTAATGGCGAAATGTTCGATGAATTCATTAGAAATTTATAATCTATGAGTTTGTGAATAAATTTGTGAATTCGTCTAAGATACAATTGACCATGAGAGTTTCTATCTTTGTCATAGTTCAACCAAAAAAATAGTTAAATATGAGAACGATTATTATTTCTTTATTTGCATTCTTTTTGTTCTCTGCTCCTATTAATGCCCAATTTTCCTATTCCGTGAAAGCGGGATGGAGTTGGCCGGACATACATAAAGGAGAAATGCCTGAACATAAAGTAAATTCCGCTTTTTCTTTGGGTGTTACAATCGATTATCAGATAAATGCTTTTTGGGGATTACAATCTGGTTTGAATTATAAAAGAGTTGGTGAGGAATGGGAAAGTTGGACGGAGGGTGGAGTTGTAGATATTCGACATGACAAGTCACATGCATCTATTTTAGAAATCCCGTTGTTACTTAATGCCAACATCAAACCCGAAGCGAAAAAATGGAAACTTATTTGGTATGCCGGACCTTATATAGATATTCCAATCGAAAAAGAAGGTGATTATGAGACTTTTTATGGCATCATGGCTGCTGCTCAGTTGGAAATCCGCTCTCACTACTTCGTTCGTGGAGAATATCAATGGGCATTGAAGTCTGACCTCAATTACATGGAAGACCGCCGTACTAATATGATTTCGGTTTGTTTAGGGTATCGTTTCTGATAAATATAATAAAAGTTTGAATTACTGAATATTATAGTATTATGAAAAAGCTACTATTACTATTTGCCCTAGTACAATTATACGCTTGCGGTTCTTCTAAAAATGAAACAGAAGCAGAGTATTCAACGGAATTGAAAGAACTGAAGAAGATAACCTTACCCATCGATGAAAGAACTTATTTTCTTAGTAAATCCATCTTTCAGTTTGAAGAAGACGGCAAGGAATATCTCCATTTTGAGAATAGCCAAAAAGGAATGTACGAAATTGTAACCTTCGACTTGGAAAAACAAGTGCTTGCATCAAGAATTAGTTTAAATAAAGAAGGTCCGAATGGGCTTCCTGCTTTAAATGGGAGCAGACCGATGGTGGATAATCCGCAATTGTTCATTCTTTCTCAAAATGATATTGGTAAGCTCACCCTGATTGACAACAAAGGTAATCTTTTAAAAAATTATGACATAAGGACACCAAGCGGACATTTTAATGCACTAAGTTTGAACAGTCATTTTTATTCTCCATCTTTTGTGAAGGATTCCATTCTATATCTAGGACAACATATACAAAAACCTAACATGAGAAGGGATGAATGGAAAGAACTACCTATGTTCTTTTCTATTGATTTAAGAAACGGAAAATACGAATCAAGTCAAATACCGCACCCTAGTATTTTTCAGAATGATTGTCGTAACATTTTAGGAGGACACCGTTTCTGCTATGATTACAACTATACAAATGAGCGTTTGGTCTGTTCTTTTATTTTATACGATAGCATAATGGTGTCTGATGATTTGAAAAATGTAAAATGGTATTATGCAAAAAGTAGATATCTTAAACAAATGACTCCGCGTCTGATTAGTGCGGATGGAGACATGAAATCCTTAACAGAATATGCTGAAATGCCAAAATATTCTCATATCCTTTATGATAAATATCGGGATATTTATTATCGATTTGCATTGATGCCATACCAATTGAAAGCTAATGAAACTCCTTACAACACATTAGGCGCTGAAGAATTCTCCGTCATCATCCTAGATAAGGATTTCCGCATCATCGGTGAAACCAAGTTCCCCGGCAACAAGTATTTCTACAAGATGAGTTTCGTCGGTCGTGACGGGCTTTACATCTCCGAAAACAACTTGGCGAATCCAGACTTTGATGAAGACAAGCTGGTGTTCGCTTGCTTCAAGCTGGAAGATTTGAAAGACAAGGAATGAATCTGTAAAACAAAGGAACTTCAGACAGGAACTTCATTGCAACGCACTGAATACCAACCCGTCTGAAGTTCCTGAAGTTCTGATACACAATTTCTTTTACTCTTCAGCTACAGTAAAAAACAACCAATCTGTTGGTATTCTGCACAAAATATAGTAGATTTGCATTGCTGTAAAAAAAAGGAAACTATGAGCAACTACCGTAAACGCATTCCGTATGGCATGATGAACTTTGTGGATGTCCGCAAATGGAAATGCTATTTTGTGGACAAGACTTGTTTTATTCCTACAATAGAACAGGCCAATCCTTTCTTTTTCTTCATCCGTCCACGCCGATTTGGAAAGAGCCTGACCATGTCCATGCTGCATCATTATTATGATGTATTGGCAAAGGACATGTTCGAAGAATTGTATGGCGGTTTGTACATAGGGCAGCACCCTACCCCCGAACGGAACAGCTACCTCATCATCCAACTGAACTTTGCGGTGGTCAATGCAGAACTGAATAACTACAGAAAAGCATTGGACGAACATTGCAATACTGTTTTCAATCAATTCTGCGATGTCTATTCCGCTTACCTTCCGGAAAACATCAAGAAAGAATTGAACGAAAAGGATGGAGCTGTAGGTCAATTGGATTATTTGGTTCGGAAAGTGGCCAATTGCGGACTACAGATTTATCTTTTCATCGACGAATACGACCACTTTACCAACAAGATATTGGCAGAGCCGGGATGTCTGGATGAATACCGGAGCGAAACACATGGTACAGGCTACCTGCGTAGCTTCTTCGACACCATTAAATCCGGTACCTATTCCTCCATCAAGCGATGCTTCGTGACGGGAGTCAGCCCCGTGACCATGGACGACCTGACTAGCGGGTTCAACATCGGCACCAACTATTCCACTTCGCCGGAGTTCAACGAACTGGTAGGCTTTACCGAAAATGATGTGCGCGAGATGCTGGATTACTACCGCACTACGGTAGAGTTCCATCACACCACCGATGAGCTGATAGAAAAAATGAAGCCGTGGTATGACAACTATTGCTTTGCCAAGCAGAGTTATGGACGTACTACTATGTACAATTCCAACATGGTGCTATACTTTGTGGACAATTACATTCGCAATGGTTGTGAAATACCTGACAGTATGATCGAAGACAACATCCGTGTGGACTACAACAAGCTCCGTATGCTCATCCGCAAGGACAAGGAGTTTGCACACGATGCTTCGGTCATCCAAGCCTTGGTTTCGCAAGGATACATCACCGGCGAACTGAAGACCGGATTCCCGGCAGAGAACATTGCTTCCCCGGACAATTTCGTCAGCTTGCTGTACTACTTCGGTATGCTGACCATCGATGGGACTCTCGAAGGAGAAACCAAGTTCTCCATTCCTAACCAAGTGATACGTGAACAATTGTTCAGCTATCTACTTGATACCTACAACGACATCGACTTAAGCTATAGTAGCCTCGACAAGAGCAAGCTTGATTCCCGTTTGGCATATCGGGGTGAATGGCGTGAATACTTCCAGTACATAGCTGATTGTCTTTCTACCTACGCTTCGCAACGGGACAAAATGAAAGGAGAATATTTCGTCCATGGTTTCACTTTAGCCATGACTGCCCAGAACCGTTTCTATCGTCCCGAATCGGAAAAGGATACGCAAGGGGGCTATGTTGACATCTTCTTGCTCCCGTTGACTGGGATATGGAAAGATATGAAACATAGCTACATCGTCGAGCTGAAATATGCCAAGAGCAAGGACAGTGATGAGGTAGTGGCCAAACTTCGTGAAGAAGCGATTGTACAAGCCAACCGATACGCTGATACGGAAGTAGTATGCCGTAACATCGGACAAACTACTTTGCACAAGATTGTGGTGGTGTATCGAGGCATGGAAATGGTGGTTTGCGAAGAGATTCTATAAAAAGCAACACCTGAAACGCATCCTTTATCTTAAAACATACATTATGAAAAAGCTTTTACTACTACTAATCCTGGCACAACTATATGCCTGCAGTTCCTCCAACAACGGAACAGAGATTGAGTATTCCAAGGAATTGGTGGAAGCAAAGAAGATAACTTTGCCCATCGATGAAAGAACTTATTTTCTTAGTAAATCCATCTTTCAGTTTGAAGAAGACGGCAAGGAATATCTCCATTTTGAGAATAGCCGGAAGGGAATGTACGAAATCGTAACCTTCGACTTGGAAAAACAAGATGTCCACCATAGGCTTCCCATTCAACCGGAGCTTGCTTCAAGCTGGAAGATTTGAAAGACAAGGAATGAATCTGTAAAACAAAGGAACTTCAGACAGGAACTTCATTGCAACGCACTGAATACCAACCCGTCTGAAGTTTCTGAAGTTCTGAAGCAAGGATAAAGTTATTCCACACAACAAGCTTTTATGCGCCTTTAGATTAAATTCCCCATCCGAATAATTGCACAAATACAAAAAATAACTTACTTTTGTTTCCAATCAAACAAAATGTATAAATTAAAACCTCTAAAGATATGACAGACGTTAAGACTTGCCTCAACGAGGCACAGGAAAAGATGGACATGGCTACCATGTACCTGGAAGAAGCATTGGCACACATCCGTGCCGGTAAGGCCGACACCCGTTTGCTCGACGGTATCCGTGTAGATTCATACGGAAGCATGGTGCCTATCAACAATGTGGCTTCAGTAACTACTCCGGATGCTCGCAGCATCGCTATCAAGCCATGGGACAAGAGCATGTTCCGTGTAATCGAAAAGGCCATCATCGACTCTTCTCTCGGTATCATGCCGGAAAACAACGGTGAAATCATCCGCATCGGTATTCCTCCATTGACTGAAGACCGCCGTAAGCAATTGGCCAAGCAATGTAAAGGTGAAGCAGAAAATGCCAAGGTAAGTGTTCGTAATGCCCGTCGTGACGGTGTGGACAAGCTGAAGAAGGCCGTGAAGGACGGTCTGCCGGAAGACGAACAGAAGAACGGCGAAGAAAAGCTTCAGAAGTTGCACGACAAGTACATCAAAACAATTGATGAATTGTTCGCTGCCAAGGAAAAGGAAATCATGACTGTATAAGGAGAAGACGTGCGCGGATTAGTTATCAAGAATACAGGAAGCTGGTATGTGGTGAAGACCGATGAAGGGAAGCTGGTGGATTGCAAAATCAAAGGCAACTTCCGTCTGAAGGGCATCCGAAGTACCAACCCCATTGCGGTGGGCGACTATGTGCAAATCATCGTGAACAATGAGGGCACCGCCTTTATCAGCGAGATTGAAGACCGCAAGAACTACATCATCCGACGTGCATCCAACCTTTCGAAACAATCGCATATACTGGCCGCTAACCTCGACCAGTGTATGCTGATTATTACCATCAACTACCCCGAGACATCCACCATCTTCATCGACCGCTTCCTGGCAACCGCCGAAGCCTACCGTGTCCCCGTGAAACTGATATTCAACAAGACCGACCGGTACAATGAGGATGAAACCCGCTACATGGATGCACTCATCGACCTCTACACCTACATCGGCTATCCTTGCTTCAAGGTATCGGCTCTGAACGAAACAGGTATCGATGAAATCAAGCAGGACTTGCAAGGAAAGGTGACTTTGCTTTCGGGTAATTCGGGAGTAGGCAAATCGACATTCATCAATGCCATCTTGCCGGAGTTGAAGGTCAAGACCGGAGAAATCTCCGACTACCACAACAAAGGAATGCACACCACAACCTTCTCCGAAATGTTCCCATTGGAAGGCGGCGGGTATCTGATTGATACTCCGGGCATCAAGGGATTCGGAACCTTCGATATGGAAGAAGAGGAAGTGGGACATTACTTTAAGGAAATATTCGAATATTCGGCCGATTGCAAGTATGGCAACTGCACCCATCGCCATGAACCGGGATGTGCTGTCCGTGAGGCCGTAGAAAAACATTTAATCAGCGAATCGCGCTACACTTCCTACCTCAACATGCTGGAAGACAAGGAGGAAGGCAAGTACCGCGCCGCATTCTAACAAAAGAGTTTAACCATGAAGAAGTATTTGTTTTTGGCAGTACTCATGCTCATAGGAGCTGCCAACATGAGCGCTGCATCACCAAAGAAGAAAGCAAAGGTTACTCCTGAGATGAAGGGAGTGGCCAGTATCAACCGCTCGACAGCCGAAGCACACGTAGGCTTCTTGGCTTGCGATGAGCTGGAAGGTCGCGAAGCCGGATGGAAAGGCGGCCGCATTGCCGGTAACTATATCATCTCTTGTTTGAAGCAAATGGGATTGCAACCCTTGTTTGAAGACGGTTATGTGCAGCCGTTCGAAGCTTATCACGCTGAACGCCAAAAGAGAGGCCAGCGTTGGCAAGTACATCCAGACTCCATCGCCAAGCTGAAGACCGGAGTACATCAGAAGCTCGACATGCGCAACATCCTTGCCAAGATTGAAGGCAAGAACCCGAACGAAATCGTGATTATCGGTGCACACTACGACCACTTGGGTTATGACCCGATGTTGAACGGTGACCAAATCTACAACGGTGCTGACGACAATGCATCGGGTGTTCAAGCCGTATTGCAAGTAGCACGTGCTTTCTTGGCAACCGGCGAACAACCGGAACGTACCGT
>JAFTTU010000124.1 GCA_017466635.1 Bacteroides sp. | reverse complement strand
TACGCTTCATAATATTTACAATAAAAAGAATTTGTATAAAGAAGCCTCTTCTTCGCTTGCAAAAGCGTGGATATACAACGATTCCATTACCAAACTCGACAAAAGCCGTACCCTCATCGAGATGCAAGAAAAATACGACCAGCAGAAAGTAAAGGACGAGGCAGCGATGGAAATCCGCTTGCAGAAGCAACGCACACAGACAACCATCGGCATCATCATCGTGGTCGTATTGTTGGCAGGCATCTACGCCCGTCATCGCTATCGTCAACGCATTGCCCGACTGGCCGAAGCCGAAGAACGTATCGATACCCTCAGCCGGATGCTCGAAGAAGCCCAGCAAGCTACGGATGAAGACGATGCTTTCGTGAAACGGATGCTCTTGCAACAGCTGGGCGTGATTCGCCTCGTGGCAGGTACACCCACCGCACAGAACCAAGCCCTGCTCCGTCGCCTCTCCGAGTTGGGCAACGACCAAGTGCCCGTAGAGGAACTCATCGTGTGGGAAGACCTGTACCCCATTATCGACCGTCTCTACAACGGTTTCCATGCTCACTTGACAGAACGCTTCGGCTCCGTCCTCACCGACAAGGAAGTACAAATCTGTTGCCTCCTCTGTGCCGGCTTCTCTACCAAGGAAATCAGTGTCATCACTCATCAGAGCACTTCCTCCATCTATGTCCGCAAGACTTCCATCCGCAAGAAGCTGGGAATAGAGGAAGGAGCAGACATTGTGGAAGCGGTGAAAAACCTTTCATAAATGGATGTGTTGTAAAAGAAAAAATATATCTTTGTCACACAAATAATTGTATTTTCAATTAAAATCGCTATCTTCGCCGTAGATTTTCATTGAAAATCGTAAGTAGCATTTACGATTTTCAATGAAATAACAAAGTTAATCATTTGATATTTTATTGTATGCTAGCACGTTATACACAACTAAGTCAAGAAACAGAGAGTTCTATTTTCTTATTTGGTGCACGCCAAACAGGAAAGAGTACCATTCTACGGCAACAATTCCCCGATGCAGTCTTTATAGACCTGCTAGATTCTGAACTTCGGATGCGTTTCCAACGTCGTCCTTCCTTACTTTACGACATGCTACGAGACAAATCATCAGAAACTATTGTGGTTATCGATGAAATACCGGAAGTACCCGAATTACTCAACGAAGTGCATCGGCTGATTTCGGAAAAAGGATTGATATTCATTCTTTGCGGTTCGAGTGCCCGCAAGCTGAAACGTAAGGGATATAACACACTTGGCGGACGGGCTTATCCATGTTATTTCTATCCTTTAGTCAGTGCCGAAATCCCCGATTTCAATTTAGACCGTGCTTTACTTCACGGTATGTTGCCTACTCATTATCTTTCTAAGAATCCTCGTCGGCTTTTGTCGGCCTATGTGGATGTATATCTGCGGGAAGAAATTCGGGAAGAAGCCCTGGTTCGCAACCTCAGTAGTTTTCAACGTTTTCTGGAAGTAGCTGCCTTGACCGACGGAGAAATGGTGAACTATGCCAATATCGCTTCCGACTGTGGAGTCAGTGCACAAACCATTAAAGGATATTTCGGCATTCTGGAAGATACACTGATAGGTTATATGATACCAGCCTACACCAAAGTTATGAAACGAAGATTGGTTCAGTCTCCTCGTTTCTACTTCTTTGACGTCGGTCTTGCCGGACATCTGTTGCATCGAACATCGTTGGAAAGAGGAACTCCAGCCTATGGCCATGCCTTCGAGCATTTCATCATTCAGGAACTAGTAGCCTACATAGGATATCATCATATTGACGAGCAACTTTCTTTTTGGCGTACCCATACAGGCATTGAAGTGGATGCCGTTATAGGCGATGCCCGTATTGCCATCGAAATTAAGTCAGCAGAAGAGATACAACCCCGTCATCTGAAAGGCTTGAAGTCCTTTGGTGACGACTACCCCGACAGTCGTCGTATCATGGTATCGTTGGACCGCATCAATCGCCACGAAGGAGACATCGAGCTGATTTACGTCCATGATTTCCTGAAAATGTTATGGAGTGGAAAGATTGTGTAGATGATATGCAGATTTTTTTTGAGGAACTTCAGACGGGAAGTTCATTATAACCTTCAGATTATCAGAATGTCTAAACTTCCTGAAAATCTGAAGGTGCTTTTATTCTTGTCCATTAGAAACGTGCTCCCAATGTAAACACTACCTGATGACGGGTATTGTCCACCTTTGTAGCCGGCAAGTCGATGTCATCGAAAGCATAGAAATCGGACTTGTAACCATCGTACTTGTAAGCCAAGTCGGCATAGACCACATTTCCTCGATAACCCATACCGAAAGTAAAGGTATTCTTTGCCTTGGTATTGTTGAAATCGGTGCTGGTACGATAAGCAGCCAATGCACTGTAAGCATCATCAGAAAAGGCTGCCGAAGTATAGTTGTAACCGGCACGGACACTGAACTGAGGAGCCAAACGGGCTTCCATACCTACACGGAACGTATGAACTCCCTTCAAGAAAGCTTCTACACTCGGCTGGTCTCCCAATTCGTAACCGTCGATGTCTTCCAAAGTGGAAGAACCATAATTCGCATATTCGTATTCAGCTCCCAAAGCAACCAAGCCACCCATGGTTGTACCGGCACTGACATTGAACTTCCAAGGAGTAATCATGCGATAGTCATAGCTCAAATAGCTATAATCCAAATAGTCGCTCAAGGTCTGGCTATAAGGAGAATCGTATGCCAAGATGTCCGAAGACAAGCTAGCATTGTAACTCTCGGTCAACTCATACCATGTAGGCGTATGGATGGCAAAACCCAAGCGGAACGGAGAATCTTCGATTGGACGAAAGATGACACCCAACTTCAAATCGACCCCTGTACCTTCCAAACCATAATAATTATCCAAGGTATAGCCACCATTGTCATCTCCATAGTCGTCGTTCAACTCTTCGGTATACGAGGTGTAACGGTCGTAGTTCACATCATAGATACCCAAGGTAGCACCGATATAGATACGGTCTTCGATATTGAAAGCGACATTGAAATCGTACTGGTTGATACCGCCTTTCTCCTGACTGTAGAAGTTATTGCTGTAACCATCCCAGCCCATGACTTTGCCATCGAAGAAGTCCACTACACCGGTAGTAGCTCCCAACACTCCCAATACCGGGTATTGGTTCCAATAATTACGATACGGATTCTCGGCATCCAGGATATTGTCGAAAGCAGCAGATGAATTCACACCGGCATTGCCCAATTCCTGTGCCAACTGCCAGCTTTGAGACAAACCATCCAATTGTCCGCCCATACCAAAGAGGCGATTGAAGTTCTTGCTCTTGTGGTAATTGAAACCGAAGTTTACAAAACGCAAAGAAGTATTATTACCTATCTTGTGCGTATATACGAAACCAATCTGGTCGAAGGAAGCACGTGTCTTGTCTTCCTTCATGGAAGTGCCATTGAAAGCACTTTCCGTACCTGTATTGTTGAATCCAAAAGAAGCCGATACATCGTTGCTACGGAAGATACCGATACCGGCCGGATTGGAACCCATCACCGAGATATCGCCTCCCAAGGCACCCATGGCACCGCCCATACCCACATAGCGGGCAGTTCCATTCAAATCATTGCCCAACAAACGTTCGGCATCGTAAGCATTCTGTGCATTGACAGCCATGGCACATACCAAGCCACACACTGCCATCATTCCTTTCTTTATCATAATTTCAGTTTTTGTTGTTCATGTTTATCTTCTGCCACCGCCACCGCTACGACTACCGCCGCCACCGGATGAACGGGAAGTACCTCCACCACCGCTGCTGTATGACGAGCGCGAACTGCCGTTGCTTCCGCTGGAATAACTGCTGCGCGATGAAGAAGAGCGACTGCTGCTATTATTATAAGAAGAACGATTGTTGTTCGAACTTCTGGAGGTTGAATTGCTACGATAAGCACCTCTTTCGGCCGCTCCTCCCTTGCGCTGATAAGAAGAACCGGAACGGTTCACCGTACTGCGGGTACTGCTCTGACGTTCGTAAGAAGAGCCCTTTCCCTGAGACGGACGAGTGTAAACGTTGTTGGAACGAACACCGGTGGTTTCCTTATTGTTCACAGCCGTATTGTTACGCTCTCTTACCGCTGAACGTTGCGGACGAACCGATGCAGAACCATCCTTAGCCGTTACGACACGACCGGTACTTCTGACAGTATTTCCATTGCGGTTGTTGTTCTGGCGAACACCATTCACATAACTGTCTCTACTATTACGGTTGCCGGTAGTAGCCACTCTACGATTGCTGGAAGAACCTGCAGTTGCAATGTTTGCGCGATAGTTATTGGTATATCGTCCGGCATGGATACCCGGATGACGTGCACTGGAACCGTTCCAACCATGACCACCTCCCCAGTAGCCACCTACACCACCCCATGCAAAGTGCGGATGATGGTGATGTCCCGGATGCCAATGATGATGGTGATGATAATGAGGCCAGCCACCCCAATAGCCGCCATACCAATAACCAGGACCATACCAACTGTTGTAATACCAGGACGAACGCCAACCCCAAGAGTAGTTGAAGCGCCAGTCCCACCACAAGCGGTTGGAATAGGTAGGGAATGCATAGGCATAAAGTCCATCATCGAACACGTTCCATTCCCAAGAAGGAAGGGCATAGACCACTTCCCAATAAAGCGGGCTGCTTACCGGAATGGCATAACGCGGATTGCGGAAACGGACGATACGCATGGCATATTCATAGTCACTCTGCGAACCTTCGAAACCATTTACCCATTCACCCCGTTCATTGTACGGCTTTTCCTCGATATACAAAGTATCGTTTTCCATAGTGAACGTATTGTCACGGGAAGTGTAACGGCGGTTGTATTCATCCACATCACGCAAATCACCGTTCGCATCCTTTACCACTACCGTAGAACCCGGAGAAGCATATACCGTAGTCGGTGCCTGATCCTTTTCAATGACTACCTTGGCCGGTGTGCCACTCGTCACCTTCTTTTCAGTCTTCTTCTTGGGAATGAAATAAAGGTCGTCATTCGTCTGTGCCATGGCCAAGAAAGGCAAGCAGGTCATCAACAGCGAAACAAAAACAAACTTTTTCATACTCATATTCTTCATTTTTATTGTTTATCTTCTTTTTCTGGTACAAAAGTAATAAAGATGAAACAAATAAAAAGGGGGGAAATCCCTATTCTTTGGTAGGGATTTCCCTATTTCTGATAAATTCCCTATCTTTGTCATCAAACCAAACAGAAAACAAAGATATGAAATATTTTGAAGTAACATTCACAACAACGCCTTGCAATGAAACCGTCAACGATGTGGTTTCGGCATTGGCAGGCGAAATCGGATTCGAAAGTTTTGTAGAATGGGAAAACGGTGTGCAGGCTTATGTGCAACAATCCTTGTTCGATGAAGAATCCTTGAAGGAAATGGTGGCCAACTTCCCCCTACCCGACACACAGATAACCTACGAAATCAAGGAAGCAGAAGACAAGGACTGGAACGAAGAATGGGAAAAGAACTTCTTCCAACCCATCGTGATTGGCGACCGTTGCTGCATCCACAGTACTTTCCACAAGGATACCCCGAAGACCGAATACGAAATCCTCATCAATCCGCAAATGGCTTTCGGTACCGGACACCACGAAACAACCAGTTCCATCATCTGCGAGCTGCTGGATGCCGACTTGCAAGGAAAGTCCGTACTCGATATGGGATGCGGTACATCCATTTTGGCCATCCTGGCTTCCATGCGTGGAGCCGATCCGGTAACTGCTATCGACATTGATGACTGGTGTGTGAACAATTCCCGCGACAACATCGAACTGAACAGCATCCACAACATCACCGTCGAACTGGGTGATGCAGCCTTACTGGAAGGTCGTGAAGCATTCGATGTGATTATTGCCAACATCAACCGGAACATTCTGTTGGCAGACATGGACCGCTATGCGGCATGCATGCATCCGGGTTCTGAACTTTTCATGAGCGGATTCTATGTACAAGACATCCCGGCTATCCGCGAAAAGGCAGAAAGCTTGGGCATGAGCTTCGTTCATCATCGGGAAAAGAACAATTGGGCGGCGGTAAAATTCGTGATGGAATAAGAATCAAGGGATACAGAAAGCATCCAGCTCATTCTTACTTCCATTGAAGACATTCAAATCGACTTTCTCGTCAATACCTGGCAGTGTACCCACATCGGTATGCTGCCAGAATCTCCAATCGCCTTCGTATCGGACTGAATCTACATAATAATGGGCTATCCAATACGGATAGGTATTGAATATTGAATCGTTCAAGTAACGGGTCTTGAACTTATAAGAAGCATAAATGATAGGCTTAACCCCATAGTGGTTCTCCACTTTCCGAAGCCAGACCTTCAAATCGGCCTGTAACTTCTTCATATCCTTTCCTTTCTTCTCAATATCCAGTACGGGTGGCAAGTCGCCCGGTTCCAGCTTCACCGATTGGATGAAGAAATCGGCTTGCTTGTTGGCATCGGTCTTCGGATTATAGAAATGATAGGCTCCACGGACAAAGCCATGTACTCGGGCAGAATCAAAATTAGCCGCAAACCGGTCGTCTGTGTAGTCTCCCCCTTCGGTAGCTTTCATGAAAATAAACTGAATGGGGAATTGTCCTTGTCGGGTCTGCCCCAACATCTTCCAATCAATGTCTCCCTGATAATGGGACACATCAATACCATGCACCCGATAGCCCGCCGGCATACAGATACCATACCCCTTCAAGCCATAACAAGGTTTCCAACGATAAGCATACGGACGGATAAAGAAGAAATAGAAACCAGAAACAAAGACAACAATCACAAGGACATAGAGGAGATACCTAACCCATGCAGGTATCTCCTTTTGTATCACTTTCTTTGCCTTACGTTTGGACGGAGCACGTTTAGACGCAGGCTTTTTGGTTGGTTTCTTTACGGTAGCTTTTTTTTCTTTTACCATTCGACAGGAATTGGTTAACTCACTTCGAAGCCTTTACCCATTCTACATAAATACCCGGATTGTCATTGGCCGGACATGCCATGAAATGTGCATAACTGATGCCATGAAGAGTCGGTCGCTTCAAATTGAGGCGCAAGTTACGCTTTTTTCCGTCAACTTGTATGCGTGCCGGAGCATTCTTTTTGGTCAAATCCCAAAAAATCGTTACTTCGTGCCATTTATCATCACGAATACCCAGTTGCTTACGGTCCAATTTTACTTCGTACATACATTCGTGACGAGCCACGATGTCCGACGGATTCATCCAACGGTCGTTCAATATCAGATATACTTCTTCACTTCCTTGCGGAATGCGTATACTGGTCTGGAAAGTTCCTTGCTTCATGTTCGGGAAGTTCCATACGGCTCCACGGATATCGGATACCAATGTATCATCTGCCTTGTACTTCAGGTGCAACATCTGCTTGCCTTCCTTATCGGCATGTGGCAATGTCTCGCAACCGGCTATACGATTGTACGAACAATGTCCCTTGATACCCTTGATATAATTGAACACCGTCCATTGGTTCAACCCATCGGAGAAATCGTTGAAACGTTCGGTTTCGTACAACCAATCAACATCGAACAACATCATCGAGCGGAAGGTTTCATGTTGACCGATGGATGCCAGAATCTTGCCCGGTGCCACTTCCACCATCTGTGCCTGATGGGTACTGCGGTCCATCCCCTTACCTGCATATTCAGCCTCGTTACGTTTCGGAGTCAGATAGAGTTCACGGAAGCCTGTCCATGTCTTTCCATCGTCATCGGAAATGGCAACGTGAGTGACGTCGCGATTGGTAAACACATCGTCCCATACTCCATTGGCGGTTTCCATTTCTGGAAGCGGTGTGGTATTGCACCAGAAGAACAACAAGCGACCGTCTTCCAAACGATTCATAGTAGGCATGGTAATGGTGCCATAGAAAGGCGAAGGACGAGTTTCACTCCACGTCAATCCACCATCTTCCGAGAATGCTTCGTAGTGATAGTCCAAAGATGTACGCATAATCATCCACAACTTTCCGTCGTTCAGTTCGATGACGGTTGGTTCTACGGCACCATGATTCCAACGGATACCTTTGTGGAAACCACCCTTTTCATGATTCGGAGTAGTCACGATGTTGGAGCGTGTCCATGTAAAGCCATCGTCATCCGATACATAGGTATAACATCCTTTGGGAGTGACATCGCCATGAGCAGCTACCACAATGCGCTTTCCTCCTCTTATAAAGATAGGTGGCTTCACCATGATGGAATTGGTATCGGCTATCTTGATAATGGAACGGCCTCCGTTGATACCTCCTTCGGTACGGATGCAATAAACACCCATACCCGGCATGTGAGTCACGCGGATGTATTCCTTGCTCACAGGGCTTTGTCTATCAGCAAACGGCATCCCTACGGGTGTGTTCACCTTCTTCCATGTCAAGCCATTGTCCTTGCTGGAAAGATAGAAATTACCCGGCTCTGCCTGTTCACCGAAGTTGTAATGACGGATTTCACCCGACTCGAGTTTCGAAAGGCCGATGTAGGCATCGGATGGAGGTATACCCACCTTTACCGGTGCGAAGATGGAATCAATAGTGGAAGGGATGTGCTGGGCTTGGAGGCCGATGGATGCACAGAGTAATGTGGCTGATAAGAGTTGTTTTTTCATAGAGAGTATTAAGGAGTAAGAGAAAGGATTATACTAACTCCCCCTTGTGAAGGGGGCTAGGGGGATGTCCCATTGGATAGGCATTCCAGCTTGTTCTTCATGTCCTATGGAACATCCCCCAGCCCCCTTCGCAAGGGGGAGATTAAAGTGATTACTTTATATAAGAATCGTCAATTTCAATTACTTAGCTTGTTCCAACTGCAAAGTCTTAGTCGGTTCATCGCATACTTCAGTTGGGCCGAAGTACTGGATAGGACCCGGATATACATAAGCAGTTTCCTTAGCCCATGCTTCGCGGTTAGCAGCGAACTTCTTGAATGGAGCACCGTCCAACTTCACGAGAGCCTTCTGGATAACCGGCTTCATTTCACCGTGACGACGTTCCATGTTCATCATCATTGTGATAGGCACACCACCTGCAATCCATTCAGCAGCAGGAGCAGTTGTGTTACGAACTGAAGACATGTAACCAGTCTTACCGTTAGCAATCAACATAGAAGCTGTGTAACCCAAAGAGTAGCAGTAGTCAGCGTCGAAATTAGATGGAGCAGCGCAACGGCCTTCGTAACCGAAGAAGTGGTGTTGAGCACCGAACTTACCATTATACTTGCCTTCTTCCTTCCATGCAGCCAACTTAGTAGCAACCATTTCAGACAACAACTTTTCTGTTTCGATCAAAGATACCTGTACGTTACCGTGTGGGTCGCGGTCGAGTGACAACTGACGAGCAACGCCTTCTGGCAATGAAGCATAGATAGCAGAGTTTTCAGCAGACAAGTGCTTGATGATATATTCACGTTGTTGTGACTTCTTAACCATTGCAAATTCTTCGCCGTTGTGAGCCAAGAAATCGTTCAATTCAGCGATCAAACGCTTCATAGCCGGGATGAATTC
>JAFTTU010000074.1 GCA_017466635.1 Bacteroides sp. | reverse complement strand
GATGAAATCGCAATTTTCGAAAACGACTTGGTTCGTGTTGAAAAGCTGCATGATACCATACGAACAATCACGGATAACCGAATTGTACATTCCTACGTTTAAGCTATTTTGAGATATCAATCCGTATGCCCCACATCCGTACAGGTCACAATAGGAAATGTTGGTTTTGACACATGAATTAAGTCCTACCACGCCTCCGGTGCAATATCCCTCTTCTGTGTGTCCCATCGTGAGATTCTGAAGCTTGATATTCTGGCAGTTCACAAAGTTAAGGACATAAGCATAGGGAGGATCGACCACGATGTGTGAGTTGTAGTCGCCGATGATGGTCACATCCCTGAGATTCATCAACGTGAGCTGGCGTCCGTTGTGCACGCTCTCGCTGATAATTTTGGCATTGCCACTATACTCATCGAGATATTCCACCCATGCTTTGTTGGAACCGTTGAAATAGGCTGGTTCGTTCAGCACTTCACTCAGGTTGATGACCGTGTTCGGCTGGATGCAGATGGTAGCTCCATCTTTAAAAGCAGCCAGAAAAGACATGGCATCACTCACAAAAGACACCTTGGCTGTTTCAGCCTCGGCAATGGTCTGGATATCCCCAATGTTGTGTCGGATAAAGTCGGGTGTACGTAGTTCGTTGTTAATGAGTTCAAGGTTGATGTTCTCCAAGACACTCAGTCCTTCCTTGTCCTCCATATACGATTGATAGTAACGGAGTTCGGTCTTCGAGAATTCCGAGAAGTAATGCGGGTTGAGCACCATGGACGAAAGCATCTTCTTCACCGGTTGGTCCTTGGTCCACAACTGTGAGGCCAGGGCATCGCGATGGTTTTGGGAGGTCTGTTTGAGTGTCCACACCGTGTTTCCGTCCAAATCCTTGATGAGAAATACATCTATATTCCCATTTGTGTATCTGCCCACAGGATTGCCGAAGTCTGCCCGGAATGGGAATAGGTCGATGTCGGTCATTCGGACGAGCTTGTACTCATCGTTCTGAAACTTGATCCCGAACGAGAAGTCGTACTCCTTGTCGGCCGATGTTCCCTGGAAGAACAGGATATCGTCATCGGTCAGTTTCGAGGTGTAGTAAGCATCACCATCAAACCAGGTTGGAGAATTTTGTGCTCCGAGTTCAAATGCCCACATCATGGCAATCAGGACAAATAACATTTTTTTCATGGTTTCATAAGGTTGTTTAATATACATACTTTCTTTACTGACTTTCATCATATCATCAGCAAATATAAGAAAAAAGTAAGTAAATGGGTGCTGGGGAGAGGATAAAAGAAAGAATATACGTAGAATTACTTATGATTTAGAAGTATATGTGGGTAATCTTACGTATATTCATTGAATGTACTTGTCGGTAAATTGTTTCACTTTCTCGGTATAGGCTTCCTTGTTCAGCTTGTAGGAAGTGGCGTGGTCGGCATCGGGCACTACCCAAAGTTCCTTGGGCTCAGGCTTGGCCTCGTATAGGTCGTATACCATCCAAGTGGGCACGTAGTCGTCCTTGTCACCGTGGATGAAGAGCATGGGTAATTGACATTTCTTCACTTGCTCCAAAGAAGATGCTTCGGCGAAGTTCCATCCGTATTTCCAGTCGCATAACCAACTGGCGGTATGCATCAATGGAAACTTGGGTAATCCGAATTGTTCTTTCAATTCCTTGCCGAACTGGTCCCAAACGGAGGTGTAACCACAATCGTCCACGAAACACTTCACATATTCGGGTTGCGGTTCGCCGGACACCATCATGGTGGTGGCTCCACCCATCGAGATTCCGTGAACCACCATCTGGGTGCTGTCGCCGAAAATTTCATTCGCCACGTCCATCCATAGCATCACATCCTTGCGGTCGAGCCATCCCATCTGGAAAGCCACGCCATCGCTCAGTCCGCTATATCTCAGGTCGGGAAGGAGGATGTTGTAGCCTAAACTCTTATTATAAAGGTAGCCAATCATCATCATGCGGATGGCATTGTCGGTATATCCGTGGACAATGACGGCGGTCCTTGAAGTCGGTTGGGGGGCCGCTACAAAATAGGCATGCAGACGGGCTTCATCGGGTGCATAAATAAAGGTGTCTTTCAAGGCATCGGCTTGCACGAGGCTGTCCCGCCAAGCTCCTAGCTCAGGGTAGTTCTGGAACATATACTCCCACGAGCCTTGCAAGTCTTTTCCTCGATTGGCAGGACTGAGGGAAAAATCGAGCATAAAGGAACTGGCCGACCATAGGAGGACGGCCAAAACCACTAATGTGATGCTTATGCCTAAAAGTATCTTTTTCTTCACGTTTATTTATCATTCATTCCAAATATCCCAAGCTGCAAATGCCTGCAACAAGAGCATTTCCAATCCGTTCTTCACCACGGCACCCTTGTCTGCTCCCTTTTTCATGAAGAGCGTGGTGTCCGGGTTATACAACAAATCGTACAACAAATGGTTGGGGGTGAGATATTCGTAGGGAATGTTCGGATATTCATTGGCGCGAGGATACATACCTACCGGGGTACAGTTGATGATGACTTTGTATTCGTCCATCACTTCCTTGGTCAAGTCTTCGTAAGTGAACATGCCATCCTTAGCTGTACGGGAAACGAACTTGGCTTCCAAACCGAGCTTCTTCAATCCGTGGTAGATGGCTTTTGATGCACCACCGGTACCCAGAATCAATGCCTTCTTGTGTTGGGGTTCCAACAATGGTTCAAGGGAGTCGGTAAAACCGATGATGTCGGAGTTGTAACCAATCAGTTTCAACTTTCCCTTCTGCTTGCGAATCTTGATGACATTCACTGCACCGATGGCTTTGGCATCCGGGTCGAGTTCATCCAAGTAAGGAATCACTTGTTCCTTGTAAGGAATGGTTACGTTCAAACCTGCCAAATCCGGATTGCTCAACAGTATATTGGGCAATTGGTCGATGCTAGGGATTTCAAAATTGATATACTCGGCATCGATGCCTTCGGATTGGAACTTCTGATTGAAGAAGTTCTTCGAAAAGGAGTGTCCGAGCGGATAGCCAATCAAACCGAATTTATTCATAACGGTAATTTCTTTAAGTTATTTAGTCGCTGTGTAAAGTGTGCAGATACCCAATGTAAGCCGCTTGAAATTTGCTTCGCTGAAGCCGGCTTTCAAGATGATTTCCTTCATGACTTCGCCTTGTGGAAAAGCCTTGATGGATTGCGGCAGGTAGGTATAAGCACTGCGGTCTTTCGACAGGAGCTTGCCTAATGTCGGGATGACCACTTTAGAGTAAAGGGCGTAGAGCTGCTTCATCGGGAACCATTCCGGTTCGGTCAGTTCAAGGATAACGAGTTTTCCGTTGTCGTCGAGTACCCGATGCATTTCCCTCAGTCCTTTGTCGAGGTCTTCGAAATTGCGTACACCGAAAGCTACGGTGATGGCATCGAATCGTTTGTCAGGAAAGGTAAGAGCCGTACAATCTTCTTTGGCGAAGGAGATACGGCTCTCCAATCCAGCATCTTTCACTTTCTGACGTCCCACATTCATCATGCCCTCGCTGATGTCGGTACCTATCAATTCTTTGGGATTGAGCACACGGCATGCTTGGATGGCGAAGTCACCGGTACCGGTGGCCACGTCCATCATCCGTTGAGGCTGAAAAGGTTTGAGCCAATTAATGGCTCTCTTGCGCCAACTCTTGTCGATGCCCCAGGAAAGGGTATGGTTCAGTTGGTCGTAAGCCGGTGCGATGTTGTCGAACATGCGCTCCACCTGTACACTTTTCTTTTCCTCCTCGTTATAAGGCTTGATGCTTTCTTGTGGGTAGTTAGTCATTTTATTTCAAATATTCAGTTACGTTCTTTTCAATGCGTTCAGCGATGCTGTCTACATCAGCCTTCACGAACTTTTCACCGGTGATGCTTTCGAACAATTCCATGTAGCGTTCGCTGATGGAATTCACGATTTCGTCAGTCATTTCAGGCACTTGCTGACCTTCCTTGCCTTGGAAACCATTGTCCATCAACCATTCGCGGACGAATTCCTTGGAGAGTTGCTTCTGTGCTTCGCCCTTTTCGAAACGTTCCTGATAACCTTCTGCATAGAAGTAACGGCTGGAGTCCGGAGTGTGGATCTCGTCCATCAAGTAGATAGTACCGTTGTGCTTACCGAATTCGTACTTGGTGTCCACGAGAATCAAGCCACGTTCAGCAGCAATCTGAGTACCTCTTTCGAACAAAGCCAAAGTGTACTTTTCCAATGTTTCGTATTCTTCCGGAGTAGCCAAGCCTTGCTTCAGGATTTCTTCCTTCGAGATGTCTTCATCGTGGAGACCCATTTCGGCCTTGGTGGTCGGAGTGATGATTGGAGTCGGGAACTTTTCGTTTTCACGCATGCCTTCCGGAAGCTTTACGCCGCAGATTTCACGCACACCGCTCTTGTAAGCACGCCATGCAGAACCACAAAGGTAACCGCGTACAATCATTTCTACAGGGAAGCCTTGGCACATTACACCTACAGTGACCATTGGGTCTGGAGTAGCGAGTTTCCAGTTCGGGCAGATATCAGTCGTTGCATCCAGGAACTTGGCTGCAATCTGGTTCAACATCTGTCCCTTGTAGGGAATGCCCTTCGGCAATACAACGTCGAATGCCGAGATACGGTCGGTTGCGACCATCACTAACTTTTCATCATTGATGTTGTACACATCACGTACTTTACCGTGGTACACGCTTTTTTGTCCCGGAAAGTTAAATTCAGTAGCTGTTAATGCTTTACTCATAACTTTATTTGTTTAATGTTCTTTCTTCTTTCTGTTTCTCTTCGTATTTCTCATAAGCTTCGACGATGCGAGTTACCAGCTTATGACGTACGATGTCCTTCTTGTTCAGCTCAATGAAACTGATGCCTTTGACACCTTTCAATATATGCATGGCCTGCACGAGCCCTGACTTCTGTGATGACGGAAGGTCAATCTGTGTCATGTCACCTGTTACAATCATCTTGGTATTCATCCCCATGCGGGTGAGGAACATCTTGATTTGTTGGGTAGTGGTGTTCTGGGCTTCGTCGAGGATGACTACGGCATCGTTCAAGGTACGTCCACGCATGAAGGCGAGTGGAGCAATCTGAATGATGTTCAGTTCCATGAACTCTTTCAGCTTGGCAGCTGGAATCATGTCCTGTAAGGCATCGTACAAGGGTTGCAAATAAGGGTCAATCTTGTCCTTCATGTCACCGGGCAAGAATCCGAGCTTTTCGCCTGCTTCTACTGCCGGACGGCTCAGGATAATCTTCTTGATTTCCTTGTTCTTCAACGAACGTACCGCCAATGCAATGGCCGTATAGGTCTTTCCCGAGCCGGCAGGACCGATAGCAAAGAGCATGTCGTTCTTTTCGTATTCCTTTACCAGCTTCAATTGGTTTTCGCTACGGGGAACAATCGGCTTGCCAGTTACGCTGAACACAATGGTGTCTCCTGTCTTTTCTATTTGCGGGGTCTTGCCTTTGATGATATCTATAATGACTTCTTCCTTCAATGAATTGTATTTTACGCAATGCTTTTCCAAGGCGATGATGCTTTCTTCAAAAGCACACATTTCTTCTTCATCGCCCATCACCTTGATGACATTGCCGCGTGCCACAATCCGAAGCTTCGGGTACAAAGCCTTAATCATCTGTATATTGGCGTTGTTTACGCCATAGAATATTACCGGATCAATGTCCTCTAAAACTATATGTTTTTCTATCATTCAACTTATATTAGAGTGCAAATTTAATGAAAGGTTTTTATTTCGGACGCTTTTATTGGCAATTTATTTGCATTATCTTTTTTAATAAAGAGGATTTTCGGCTATCTTTGCCGCTTAAATAGAAAAAGACAATCATACATGAAAAAAATAATCTATACAATATCCATGGCCTTGTGCCTGATGACGGTGCTTGTTTCTTGTAAGGAAAAAGACATGTCGATGAAGATGAACAATCCTCGTAACATCAAGGGGGTAATCAGTTATAAGCGAAGTTTCGGTGACTTGAACGATGCACACATGGCGGTTGCCAAGAAGATTGGCGTCAAGCCGTTGAAAGACCGTGAAGCTGCCGAGAGGTTGGGTGGCAAGGTCGTAGAAATCAAGAGTGGCGACCTCTATCAGATTGATTCGTTGACTCATTCCATTCCTTATTTGATACCGAAGGCCAGTGCCTTACTCGATAGTATCGGTGCCAACTTCCTCGATTCGCTAGAAAGCAAGGGCTTGAATCCGAATCAAGTCATCGTAACTTCAGTGCTCCGTACTCAGAATGATGTGAAGCGTCTTCGTCGGGTCAACGGCAATGCTTCGGCCAATTCCGTCCACATGTACGGTACCACATTTGATATCAGCTACAAGCGTTTCTTCAAGGTGGAAGACCCGGATGGTCGACCGATGCAAGATGTTCGTGCCGATACCTTGAAGCTCGTCCTTTCCGAAGTGCTCCGTGACTTGAAGAAGAAGGATATGTGTTATATCAAGTATGAATTGAAGCAGGCTTGCTTCCACATCACTGCCCGATGAGATACTTTATTTATTTGGCTTACGATGGTACCAACTACCATGGTTGGCAAATTCAACCCAATGGTGCCAGTGTGCAGGAAACGCTGATGAAGGCGCTTTCCACTTTCATGCGTCGTGACATCGAGATAGTAGGGGCAGGACGAACTGATGCCGGTGTGCATGCCAAGTTGATGATTGCCCACTTCGATTTTGAGGAAGAATTGGATTGCAAGGCTGTGACGGACAAGCTCAACCGCTTGCTTCCTCCCGACATCTCTGTCTTCGAGGTAAAGAAGGTCAAGCCCGATGCCCATGCCCGTTTCGATGCTACCTATCGTACCTATAAGTATTATGTCACCACTCGCAAGGACCCGTTCAACCGTCATTACGCATGGCGATTGTTCAACACCCTTGATTTTGTCAAGATGAACGAGGCTGCGAAGATACTTTTTGAATACATTGACTTCACCAGCTTCAGCAAGCTTCACACCGATGTGAAGACCAATAATTGCCGCATCATGCATGCCGAGTGGACACCACTCAGTGAGCACGAATGGGTGTTCACCATCCAAGCTGACCGTTTCCTCCGCAACATGGTGCGTGCGGTAGTAGGTACACTCGTTGAGGTAGGCCGTGGCAAGATGACTCTCGAAGGTTTCCGAAAAGTCATCGAGAAGAAGGATAGATGCTCGGCTGGGAATTCTGTGCCGGGGCATGCGCTTTTCTTAGTGGATGTGGGTTATCCGGAGGATATATTTCTTTAAGATAGGTAGGTCTGCAAATGAGACTAGTCTCATCATGCCACGCTTGCGGGAGCATCGGCTCATACTCCCGCAAGCGTATGCTCACACTCCCGCAAGCGTAAATCCCTGAAAGAAGGTCTTTCATGTTTTTTAGCATCTCTTTTTTTGAGATGTACCGTATAATTGCTAATATTGCCCCATATTTTAATGAATCTACTATGTTGAAAAGAACACTTTACGGTGCAGCCTTGCTGCTCGCCTTGCTTGCCACCAGTTGTGGCGATGCCAATCAGAAGACCTCTACTCTTCCTCAGATAGATGTACGGACCGATTATCCCGAAAAGGAGATCTGCTTGCAGGATGTGGCGGATGTGAGCTATATCCCGTTGGAGACGACGGATGAGATTTTGTTGGATGAAGGTACAGGTGTGGAGGCCTTGTCTTCCAAGGGGATTGTGTGTGTGAGCGACAATAAAGTATATATTTTTCATCCCGATGGAAAATTGGGTTCCATTCTTGATAAGAAAGGTGAAGGCCCGGGAGAATATCGTTATCTTTTTTATACGGATGTGGATTGGGAACGTAAGGAAATTTATGTACATGATGGTTCTCAGAAAGCGGTACTTGTCTATTCGTTGGATGGAATATACAAGCATCAATTCAAGGCGGATGTCAATATCCGGCAACATGACTTGATAAATGACAATCAAGGGCATCTGATTCTTTATCGCGAGAATCCAGGCGGACAAAAGGAAGGCATCATAGAGCCGCCTTATCGACCGGTTATCCGTTTGTCATTGGAAGATGGCAAGGTGGATAGCCTCTCTCACCGTCTGCATTATTTTACAACCATGTTCATGAAAGTTGCATTGGGAGATGGTACTCCATGGACGGTTTATATTCCTATGCCGGCATTGACTCGTTTGAACAATGAAGTGTATGTGAGTGAAGTAGCGTCTGATACCATTTATCGTCTGGCAGACGGGAGTATTGAACCATTCATTACTCGTACTCCTTCCGTTCGGGAGGAGGATGGAAAGTATTTGTTGTATTTGCAAGGTATCACCTCCCGTCATTATTTCCTTCGTCTTCAAGCGAAGAAGATGGATGCCAGTAGTGCAATTGGGAATATGATTCACGTAAAGGACGAGAATACCAAGAAGATTATGTATGATAAAGCAAGAGGAGACATCTGTATACCTTTGTTTAAGAATCAAGATTATCAGGCGTTGGATTGCGATGAGCTTCTCTTCAATGGTTGCGATGCCGATACTGCTTATATGAAACTCGATGCTTTCACTTTAATCGAAGCCCTTGAGGCCGGAGAGTTGGGCGGAGAGTTGAAAACCATTGCCGAAGGATTGAAGGAAGACGACAATCCGGTGCTGATGGTGGTGAAGTTCAAGGAATAATCTTCTTTTTAGAAAAATAAAAATAACCTTCACATCGTCAGATTATCAAAACTAACTGATGATGTGAAGATTATAGCTTTCGTCCCTGAACGAAGGACATCAGATGTCCAAGTCAATGATTCGCTTTGTCCAATCTGCCAAATAAAGAGGGATGTTCAGCAAGTTTCCGTCCTTCTTTAGGTTCTTCATGGAGAATCGTATGCGTAGTTCGGGTTGGTATTTCTTGTCGTATTCGGCAAAGCTTTTCCCGCTGATTCGTTCGTCTGATTTCACCTCGATGGGTAAAACCCTTAATCCGTCGTTCACCAAAAAATCCACTTCCGCCTTGTTTCCTTGCAAAGTCCAATAGTGGGGCAAGTCGTATCCTTGTGCCAATAGTGAGGTCAGTACTACATTCTCGGCAACGGCTCCCTTGAATTCGGTAAACATCTTGATGGGCGAAATGAACACTTCGGCGGGTAGTCGTGAAAGCTTCCGAAGCAAGCCTACATCCAGCATATAGACTTTGAAACAAGTGGTGTCTTCGTAAAAGGATAATGGAAGTTCGGGCTTCTCGGTGACAACCGTCTTGTAAACCATTCCTGCAAGTACCAGCCATTGTAGGGCGGCATCGTATTCCCTGGCTCGTGCACCTTCTCGGATGACTCTGAAAATGAACTTCTTGTTTTCCCGTGACAGTTGGGAAGGCAAGGAGTTCCATATCTCGTGGATGCGAGTGATGTCCTTCGTGGCTACATGCTTACTGAAATCGTTGGAATAGGAATTCAGCATTTCTTGAAGTTTCTCTTCGATGGATGCCATTCCTTCGCCATCCAGCATAGCACTGGTGATGTAGGGAAGTCCACCACACACTTGATATCGGCGGAAATGTTCGGTCATCCGGTTACATAAGATTTCAGGTAAAGATTCCAAAGAGGTCATTTCTTCTGTAAAGTGATACAACCGTTCGTCTGCCGAATGAAGATATTCGCGGAAGGTGACAGGGTACATTTGCAAATAGTTCACTTTGCCCACCGGAAAGGTCGAACCGCTCTTGCTCAAGGCAACGCCAAGCAAGGAGCCTGCCGCAACTATGTGATATTGCGGTGCGTCCTCTTCAAAGTACTTTAAACTATTGAGAGCTTCTTCACATTCTTGTATCTCATCAAAGAATATCAAGGTGTTTCCGGCTTGGATGGGGACATCGGTAAAGAAGGTCAGTTCTTGCAAGATGCGTTTGATGTCCTTTGTCCGTTCGAAAAGAGTTTTCAGTTCCTTGTTCTTGTCGAAGTTGAATTCTGCCAGATGCGCATAACTTTCTTGGGCAAACATTCGGATAGCCGTTGTCTTGCCTATTTGTCGGGCACCTTGCAGTATCAATGGTTTACGGTCTTTCCGTTCTTTCCATTGTTGGAGTTTGTGGATGATTTCTCTATGTATTTCCATAAAATCACACTTTATCTTCGATTTTTGTGATAAATATCACACTTTTCCTTGATAACTTGTGCGAAGGTAGCTTTTTTTTTTGATTTAGCAAAGCGTGTAGAGCATTTATTATTGCTTTTTCTTGGATATATTAGTTGGAACAGCTTAGAACTATACGGACGTATAATAGAAAAGTTGAAAGCAGATTCTCTCTACTTTCAACTTTTCTATTTATGCTTTCAAATGTTCTTGATTACAAGCTGTCGCCGAAATCTTCGCGGAACTTTTCCATCAAGCGGTTCGGCCAGTTGCTGGTCGGTTCGAGACCACCCATGAAGAAGCGGAGCACCTTCGGTTCGTAAACGAACTTCAAGCCGCCGATGAGGTGACGGTTGTCGTACAACCAGTGCATACGGTCGATAACGTAGTTGATTTGTGACAAGGTGAACACACGGCGAGGTACAGCCAAACGGAGCAATTCAACGTCAGCCGGGATTTCGTTGCCGTTTTCGTCACGAACACTTGATACGGTACCACGTTCCATACCACGGACACCCGAGATGAGGTAGAAGGCAGCAGCCAATGCACCAGCTGGATATTCATTCTGAGGAATGTGGCTACAGAATTCCATTGCGTTGACGTGAGCACCAAGCACACCCGGAGGAGTGACCATAGGCACACCGCGCTTTTCGAGTTCAGTCACCAAATACTTGATGAATTCAGGACTTTGGCTGATAGCGGTTTCGTCCAATGTTTCGTACATACCTACGGTCATCGCTTCGATTTCGCGGACAGAGATACCACCGTAAGTCAAGAAACCTTCGAACAAAGGAATGAGGGCTTCCATCTTGCCGTAAAGTTCGCGTTGGTTGGTACAGATACCACCACCACGAGAAGAAGTCAACTTACGAGCCGAGAAGTAAACGATGTCGGCCAAACCAGTCATCATCTTCAAAATTTCGCCCAACGAGTTTTCTTTCCACTTGTCTTCACGTTGCTTGATGAGGTAAGCGTTTTCACCCAAGAGCGATGCGTCGAGCACGAGCATGATGCCGTACTTGTCGGCAATACGACGAACGTCCATCAAGTTGCGCATAGAGAACGGCTGACCACCAATCAAGTTGGTTGAGGCTTCCATACGGATGTAAGGAATGTTTTCCTTACCTTCGGCCAAGATGAGTTCTTCCAGCTTTTCGATGTTCATGTTACCCTTGAACGGATAGTCGCTCTTCAACTCCATCGCACGGTCGTAATAGAGCTCAGCTACACGGGCACCCATTTCCTGGATGTGCGCCAAAGTTGTAGTAAAGTGGTAGTTCATCGGCACTACTTGACCCTTCTTGATGAATGCCTTGGCCAAGATGTTTTCGCAAGCACG
>JAFTTU010000073.1 GCA_017466635.1 Bacteroides sp. | reverse complement strand
AGTAGAAACCTTAGAACCACCCATGATAGCAGTGAACGGACGCTTGATGTCCTTCAAGATGTTGTCAACAGCCTGAACTTCCTTTTCCATCAAGTAACCGAGCATCTTGTTGTCTGCATCGAAATAGTCAGCAACTACAGCTGTAGAAGCATGACGACGGTGAGCAGTACCGAATGCATCGTTGATATAGCAGTCTGCGTAAGAAGCCAAAGTCTTTGCGAATTCCTTTTGAGATTCCTTCATGGCCTTCTTGGCATCGTTGTAAGCAGGATCTTCCTTGTCAATACCTACTGGCTTACCTTCTTCTTCCGGATAGTAACGGAGGTTTTCGAGCAACAAAACTTCACCAGCCTTCAAAGCAGCAGCAGCTTCAGCAGCCTTTGCACAGTCTGGAGCAAACTGAACAGGAGCACCCAACTTTTCAGCTACAGCGTCAACAATCTGGCTCAAAGAGAACTTAGGGTTAACCTTACCCTTTGGCTTACCCATGTGTGACATGATAATCAAAGCACCACCATCAGCCAAAACTTTCTTCAAAGTAGGGAGGGCACCACGGATACGAGTATCGTCTGTAATCTTACCTTCTTCGTTCAAAGGCACATTGAAGTCCACGCGAACGATTGCTTTCTTACCAGCGAATTTGTAATTGTCAATAGTCATCATAATTTTTGTTTTTATAGAGTTTAAAGTTAAATTCCAAACACAATATGCAAAGCTACTAATTTTTTTTATAAGTCACCGCAAGAGGACGTTTTTTTTTAATTTTTCTAATGTCGGGTTTGGAAGAATTAAATATTATGAATACATTTGTGCGTTGCAAAATCAGAAACATTAAGCTACAAACTCGAGAGATGTAAAGAGATTGCTACAGAATTAACAATATTATTAACCGGGAACAAAATTCCCAAATACACTAAACAAAATGAGGAAAATATCATTTGTTTGGTCATGCTTTGTCATGACTTTTTTTGTAGCCTGTCAGCAGGCTGAAGTAGAGAACCCGAAAGCAGACGATTTGCGTATGTCAATCGTTGCAAGTATTAATGGTCAGAGTGAAAGTCCGGAATCAAGGTATACTGGGACTGACCCTAGTAACGTTGTGTTTAAAGATAAAGATAAAATAGGTGTCTTCATTGATAGTAAACCGGCTGATGCATGGATTTTTGATGGTGAAGATTGGACGTCAGTGGACAAAATTATTTATTGGCCAAGCAGAACCAAAACACACACATTCCGTGCATTTTATCCTTATGCAGAAGCGGATACATACACGGAAGTTCCTATGCCTTCTTTGCAGGAACAGGATGGGACTATTGAAAGTATCAGTAAATGTGACTTTTTGGTGACTACAAAAGAGCAATCTTATAGTGAAGGTGGAACCGTTACTTTCAATAAGGAAGATGAAGAGAATAATTATTCTTTCAAGCATGTATTTACCTTATTAAAATTGAACTTTCAACAAGGTGAAGGATTGAGTGGGGCGACATTGAACAAGATAACCTTCAAAGGTACTAATATCGTTGCTCCTTCTACTTATTCTTTCCAAACAAATCAAGTAACTTTAGTACCCGATGGTAATTCGGATGCTTTGACTACTGATGGTTTGTCGAAAGATTTGACAGGTGGACAGACATTCTACTTCATTGTTAATGAAAAGCAGGATATTGAATCGGCTTCTCCTATAACACTTGCCGTAGAATATACAGTCAACGGAAAAACTTATGAAGCGAAAGCTGCTAATTTGGGGAATAATCTTTTTGAAGGTGGTGCATGTCAGACATATACGATTACTATCAAGAATGATGTACTTGTAATTACAGGGGCAACGATTGCTCCATGGGGAGAAGGTGATGATTTTCCTGATATTAGTATTAATGGTGAAGAAAAACCAGCATCCGTATGAAACTGAATCTGTCTAGCAGATGGCTACTAATGGTAGCCATCTGCTGTTTCTGTGTTTGTTGTCAACAATTGCCGGATGAACTGGAGACAGGAGAAGTAGGAACTTTGAATGTAAAGACCCGTTCGGCTGATGAGGAGGCTATTGCTTATCCCTTGAATATTTACGCTTTTTCTGAAGATGGCGATTGCGTTGTCTCGCAAACGGTTAAAGATGAAGAAGAAGCTGTTAAGCTAAGCCTTCCTGCTGGGAAATACAAGGTTGTAGCGATTGCCGGATATTCGGATGATTACCAAATGCCGTCCGAACCCAAGTTAGACGATGTTGTTCAAATGACAGGTGAAGCTGGCGCTGGAGTTCCTTTAATGATGGGAAAGGCTGACGTTACGGTAGGTGCTGATAGAGAAAAGAAATTGGAAATGGAATTGTCGTATGTGGTTACGGCTATCGATATCATTCTTTCCAATGTTCCATCGGATGTCATGGAAGTATCGGCTACTTTGTCTTCTTTCCATTCGTCAATGGATATGAATGGGGAGTATAAAGATACCGGCTATACCTTGAATTTTAATTGTTCGTTGAATACAGGGAATCAGTGGTTGTCCAAGACGCGGTATGTTTTCCCCGGGAGTGGCTCAAAGGTAGCTCTTTCCATAACCATGAAACTAAAGAACAAGGAAGAGAGAACTTATGGGTATGTATGGAAAGATACTCCTGAAGCTGGTCGGCCATATCATCTGCAAGGTGAATATTCGGATGGATTTTCTTTGACTGGCTCTTTCATAGTAACGGGGTGGAATGAAGCAGAAGATGTTAAGTTCAATTTCGGTACTGCATCTTCGCCGGACGATGAACCGGAGGAAGATGGAGGAGAAGATAATCCGGGTAGTGATTTGTCGGGAGTACCGGAGGAGGGTACTATTTGGAATGGTACCATTGTGGCTGATGTCGTAGAAGATGAATCTGGAATAGACTTGTTGTTGATGTCTTTGGATGAATGGGAAGCTACTACTTCGCAAGTGGATGGTGTGATTGATACTTATGAAGTAAATGGTATCTCGAATTGGCGTTTGCCGATGCATGAAGAAGTGGAGTCTCTACGGCTAAGGTTTAGTGGAGATCATCGTGAAGAATTGAATGATTTGATAGCTGAATATGATTCTAGTTTATATGGCCTTGCAAACGGGGCAAAAGAACGCTATCTATGTTTGAAAGATGGAAAATATTATTCTTTTCAATTTATACTAGGAACAAGTACCACTGCTGCTGGCGAAAAACGTACGTATTATCTCCGCTTAGTGAAATCCTATCGAATAGATTTTTAATAAAAACGAGAATGCTCTCATCAGTACATGCTTGCGGGAGTATCGGCTTGCACATACGGGAGTGTGAGCCATGCTCCCGTATGTATAAACGATAAGGTGCGATATCTTATTGCATTCATTGCACCGATATCCTAACGTGCAGATAATCAATACCCATTTGGTGCAATGAAGATGTAATCTCCATTGCACACATTGCACCAAAACTTGACTGATACACAGGCTATTAAACGGTTGGTGTAATGAGTGCAATGTATTTGATGCAGAATCTTTATATGTTGCAAATACCTTCCATCTCCTCCAGTTCTTCCGCACTAAAAGGAGCACTATCCAATGCCTTCAAGTTCTTTTCCAATTGGTTCACGGAACTGGAACCGATGATGACGCTGGTTACATAGTCGTCTTTCAAAATCCATGCCAATGCCATTTCGGCCAATGTCTGTCCTCGACGGAGGGCAATTTCATTCAATGCCTTGATTTGTTGGAGTCTCTTTTCTGTGAGAGCTTCCTTCTTGAGGTGTCCGCCATGGGCGATTCGGGAATCTTCGGGGATGCCGTTCAAGTAACGGTCGGTGAGCAATCCTTGTGCCAATGGAGAGAACACGATAAATCCAGCACCGTTTTCCTTGGCTTGCTTCAAAACGCCCATTTCTTCCGGTTCGCGGTTGAACAGGTTGTAGCAACCTTGGTAGATGAGGCAAGGCACATCGTGGGCAGCCAAATAGTCGTATGCCACTTGGGCAGCTTCCTTCGGCCAACGGGAAATGCCCACATAGAGGGCTTTTCCTTGACGAACGATATCTACCAGAGCTTGGAGCGTTTCTTCCAATGGAGTCTCCGGATCGTATCGATGGCTATAGAAAAGGTCTACATATTCCAAGTTCATGCGTTTGAGGCTTTGGTGGAGGCTGGCCATCAAGTATTTTCGGGAACCCCAATTGCCGTACGGGCCGGGCCACATGTCGTATCCGGCCTTGCTGGAGATGAAAAGCTCGTCGCGATAAGGCATGAACGATTTCTTCATCAAGAGTCCGAAGGTCTCTTCGGCAGAACCGTAAGAAGGTCCGTAGTTGTTGGCCAAATCGAAGTGGCAAATGCCGTGGTCGAAGGCGTAATGAGCCATGTCCATGGAATTGGAGAGGGTGTCCACATCTCCAAAGTTATGCCAGAAACCTAAAGATATTTCGGGCAACAGAATACCGCTTTTACCACAACGGCGGTATTTCATACCGTTTTCATAACGGTCGGGGGCAGGGGAGTAAATCGGTTTTATCATAGATGAATGACGTTTTTGGCAAAGATAGTAATAAACGCTTGAAATCCATGTAATCCGTGCCTAAATTTACCTTATGACTCTCCCTTCCTTATTACTGAATAAGTCTGTAATACTACCGAAAGCACAATCAGGAAAATTCCCACCCAGAATGAGAATCCCACTTCTTGTAGCTCTCCGAACAGTACGGCTGCTATGGCAATGCTGTAGAGAGGCTCCAGATTATAAGCCATGTTGACGGTAAAGGCGTTCAGCTTGCGAAGTGCCTGTAGCTGGAACAGAAACGGTACGATGGTAAAGAGTGAGCCTAATAGCAGAAGCGAAAGGATGTCATTTCCTTGCGGAACAACGGGTTCTGCCGGATAAATCGCTCGGAATACGGGGATGGATAGGGTAAGGAACAATACGCCTCCCAACAGTTCGTACATCAGCATGGTGGCACTGTCTTCTTTGGTCTCTTCGGCTACATTGATGTTCAGGATGGAGAATAGCGAGTAGAGTGCGGCACAAAGCAACCCCAAAGCAATTCCCAGTCTGTATCTCACATCGATGCTGAAGATGAACAGGATGCCGGCAATGGCAATGAAGCTTAGCAGTATATTCTTCCACTGGAACCTTTTCTTGTTGACAAGCGGGTCGAATAGTGTTGTGAAGAAGCAGGAAGTGGCCACACAAGCTACCCCGATAGATACATTGGAGGCTTGTATACTGGCGAAGAATGCCACCCAATGCAAAGCCAATAGAACTCCACAACCGCAGATTTTCATCACGGCACTGATAGCCGTCCGGTGGATTCTTTTCATAAAGGCAAGTACGGCAAACAATACGACAACGCTTGCTATCATTCTGTACCACACCAGAGGGAGTTCTCCAAGTGAAATGAGTCTTCCGAAAATGCCGGTCCATCCAGCCAGAAACACGGCAATATGTAGGATGATGAGGGTTACTGTTTTTTCTTTCATAGAGACAAAGCTACAGGGTCACATATAAAAGAAAAACTCAACAACCTTTCGATTATTGAGTTTTCTTCGGGTGACTAGTGGGATTCGAACCCACGACATTCAGAACCACAATCTGACGCTCTAACCGACTGAACTATAGTCACCATGTTAGTTTGTTGTGCTTTCCTTTTCGAAAGCGATGCAAAGGTACGGCTTTTTTCTGAATCTCCAAACTTTTTGAGAAGTTTTTTATTCAAAAAAGTATTCTTTTATGCCGATGTTGTGCTTGTCGAATAGGGTACGGGTATTGTTCAAGAACCTGTTGAATAATCTAAACTCTTCATTCTGAATGGGTTTGTTGATAAATGAGGCCGGATAAAGCTCGAAGTTCGTTTTCTTGCTTAAAATGGGGCGTGATGTCCAAACAAGGGAATAGGAACAATCTTCCATGCGGGTGATTCCTCCTTTTTTGCTCAATACCATCTTGACCATGGCACCTCCATCGGTGTTTACTTTCGACATGTTGGAGATGAAATTACCCAAAGAGTAGACAACCAGGTGCTTGGCAGGTGTTTTCAAGTCCGGCTTTACCTCCATGGGCTGTACTACATGAGGATGGGAGCCGATGACATGGTCTACTCCTTGACGGATGAGCCAATCGGCCAATTCCTTTTGAGCAGCGTTGGGAAGTGAATGGTATTCCAGTCCCCAATGCATGCAGGCGATGATGGCATCCGGTTGCAGACGGCGGGCAGCCAAGATGTCTTCTTTCATTTGTTCCCGTTCGATGTAATTGACGATGTTCGGATCCGAAGGCTTGAGTCCGTTCGTCCCGTATGTGTAGGCAAGGAATGCCAAGCGGAAACCGTTCTTTTCTATCATTAAAGGATAGCGTTGGGTGCGTTCTTCGGGATTCCGGTAGGTACCCAAGAAAGGAACTTGGAGGGAGTCCAGCAGATGGGCCGTCCGTTCCAAGCCTCGTTTGCCTCTGTCCAGACAATGGTTGTTGGCGGTCAGCAAAACATCGAAGCCTGCTTCTTTGACGGCATGGAGGAATTCGTCGGGAGCACTGAACGAAGGATATCCCCGATAAGGCTTGCCGCCCAATGTCACTTCCAGGTTGGCAATGGCCATGTCGGCTTGCTTGATTTCCGGTGCTACATGCTTGAAGCAGTCCGAGTAGTCGTATCCGCTTGGAGTGCGTGCCGCCTTGATTTGGGCATCGTGCTGCATCAGGTCACCAACAAATAATAGCGTAATCCTCTCTTGTGCCGAGAGGGTTACGCTATATATTCCTAATATCAAGATGAAAAGGAGTCTCATTGATAAATGGCTTTCTTGCCTGCCAACAAGGTATTCTTCATCAAGGAAACGATGGTCATCGGACCTACACCTCCAGGAACCGGGGTGATGTATGAACATTTCGGTGCGACTTCATCAAACTTCACGTCACCGGTCAATTTGAAGCCCGACTTCTTGGTAGCATCCGGAACACGGGTTGTACCTACGTCGATGATAACGGCTCCTTCCTTCACCATTTCTGCCTTTACGAAATTAGGTTGGCCCAATGCGGCAATGATGATGTCTGCTTCCTGACATTCCTTAACCAAGTCCTTGCTTCGGCTATGGCATACAGTTACGGTAGCATCACCAGGGTATGCCTTTTGCATCATGAGGGTAGCCATCGGCTTGCCTACAATGTTGCTGCGGCCCAATACCACACATTTCTTTCCCTGAGTTTCGATGTTGTAACGCTTCAACAATTCCAGGATACCGTTGGGGGTAGCCGATACATAGCATGGAAGACCGATGCTCATGCGGCCCACATTGATGGGGTGGAAACCGTCCACATCCTTGCGGTAATCGATGGTTTCAATTACCTTTTGTTCCGAAATGTGCTTCGGCAACGGGAGCTGTACGATGAATCCGTCTACATCGGCATCTTCGTTCAATTCTCTTACCTTGGCCAACAATTCTTCTTCGGTCACATCGGCTTCATAACGAATCAATGTCGATTTGAAACCACAAACTTCACAAGCCTTTACCTTGGCAGCTACATATGTTTCACTACCTCCGTCATGTCCCACAAGAATGGCTGCCAGATGGGGACGCTTGCCGCCCTTGGCTACAATCTCTGTTACTTCTGCAGCGATTTCTTGTTTTACTTGTTCCGAAATAGCCTTTCCGTCAATCAGTTGCATATATTAATAAAGTATAAAGTTATCGTTTCATTTTCGGCATACCTGGCATACCCGGCATCATCATCTTACCCATTTTGCTACCTGTTACCAGCTTCATCATTTTTCTGGTCTGGTCGAACTGCTTCAACAAGCGGTTTACTTCCTGAATGTTGGTACCGCTACCCTTGGCAATACGGGTACGACGGCTTCCGTTCAAGATTTCCGGACGCTTGCGTTCTTCCGGTGTCATGGAATTGATGATGGCTTCGATGCTCTTGAAGGCATTGTCGTCGATGTCAATGTCCTTGATAGCCTTTCCTACACCCGGAATCATGGAAGCGAGTTCCTTCAGGTTACCCATCTTCTTGATTTGTTGGATTTGCGACATGAAGTCATTGAAGTCGAACTGGTTCTTCTGAATCTTCTTCTGCAAGCGCTTGGCTTCTTCTTCATCGTATTGTTCCTGTGCACGTTCTACCAAAGATACGATGTCACCCATACCCAAGATACGGTCGGCCATACGTGACGGGTGGAACTGGTCGATGGCATCGAGCTTTTCGCCTGTACCTACAAACTTGATAGGCTTGCTGACAACGGTACGGATAGAAAGGGCGGCACCACCACGGGTATCACCATCGAGCTTGGTCAATACCACACCGTTGAAGTCGAGACGTTCGTTGAACTCACGGGCAGTGTTGACTGCATCCTGACCGGTCATGGAGTCTACTACGAACAAAGTTTCATCCGGATTGATGGCTTTCTTGATGGCTTCGATTTCGTTCATCATCTGTTCATCGATTGCCAGACGACCTGCAGTATCGACGATAACCAAGTCATAACTCTTGGCCTTTGCTTCGTGGATAGCGTTCAAGGCAATCTGTACCGGATCCTTGCTGTCTGGTTCGCTATATACAGGAACGTTGATTTGTTCACCAAGTACTCTCAACTGTTCGATAGCCGCCGGACGATATACGTCACAAGCTACCAACAACGGCTTGCGGTGCTTCTTGGTCTTGAGCATGCGGGCCAACTTTCCAGAGAAAGTAGTCTTACCCGAACCTTGCAAACCCGACATCAAGATGATAGCCGGACGGCCTTCCAGTTGCAGTTCAGCAGTTTCGCCACCCATCAACTTGGTCAATTCATCGTGTACAATCTTCACCATCAACTGGCTTGGCTTCACGGCGGTCAATACGTTTTGACCCAAAGCCTTTTCCTTGACTGTATCTGTAAAGTTCTTGGCTACTTTGTAGTTTACGTCGGCATCGAGCAATGCCTTGCGTACATCCTTCAGGGTTTCCGCTACATTGATTTCGGTGATTTTACCTTCACCTTTCAAGATTTTAAAAGACCGTTCCAGTCTTTCACTTAAATTATCGAACATATGTTTTATCTGTTATTATTATATTCTAATTTGTTTTGGGGTGCAAAATTACAAAAAACATCTGTATATCATATCTTTTTATTCTGCCAATTTGCTTTTTTCAAGTAAATAAGACTGGCTATGAGCAGTAAAGCATAGTAAAGTATCTCGGTCGTAAAGCAAATGGATACCGGTGCTTTGGCCCACCAGCCTATACAGAAGATATAAATACCATACACCACCAGCGTACTGCTTTCCAACCAAAGGGCTGCCTGGGTATTTCCGGTTCCGGAGATGCCGTTGAAGTAGATGTTGGCTACAGCGGCCACCAACATGGCTACTCCGATGACATAAAGGGAAGGAACGGATTCTGTCTGCAATGCTCCCTCGCTGGTATAGATGGAAAGGAATACTTTCGGGAAAATCACCATCGTCAGCACACAAAACGCCACGATGCCAAGTGAAACCATGGCTATCTTTTTCATCAGCTTCATGACACCACCGATGCCACCGGCTCCAATCAGGTTGCTTACCAGTGTATTGGCGGCTGTGGAGAGGGCTTGTACCGGGATGAGCAATACAATGTAGATGCTTCGCACGATGTTGGCAATCGCCAATTCCCGTTCACCCAACCGTTCTACCGCCATGAAGAATACAAACCAAGTAGCCATGGAGATGAAATATTGTACCATGGTGAAACACGAGATGCTGAGGATGCGTCCCAACAAGGCACTGTCCCATTGCGGCCATCGGTTCAGACCATATTTCTTCAAATCTACATAGATCCAAGTATACACCATCCCGAAGACGAATGAGGATGCTTCGGCGGCAACTGAGGCGATGGCTGCACCTTTCAATCCCATTTCCGGGAAACCGAAGTGGCCGAATATCAGTGCATAGTCCAGGAATACATTGACCAGAGCCATAATGACGGCATTGAGGGTCAGCACCTTGGTCCGGGTGATGCCTACATACAAGGCACGGAACATCACGTTCACGAACGAGAAGAAGAAACCGAACATGCGCCAATACAGGAACTCGCACGTAGCATCGTAGATATTGTCCGAAGAAATCAAGGCTCTCACCACTACCGGCATGGACCACTGGCATAGCCCGAAGAGGACGGCTGCCATGACGAACAGGAACAAGCATCCCTGCATCATCACGGGACCTACATCGCGGAAACGGCCTTCTCCGTTTCTACGGCCAATCATGATTTGTGAACCGGTGCTGAAACCGAATGCAACGGTAAAGATGCAGATATAGAGCAAGCCACCCATGGCAGATGCTCCCAATTCCACTTCGCCTACGTGCCCCAAGAAAGCCGTATCGGTCACATTGATTACGTTCTGTGCCAACAATGCCAACAGGATGGGGTAGCTGACATTCCAAATATCCTTGTTTGTATATTGCATAAATTGATGTTTCTGAATTGCATGCAAAGATACAACAAAGAAATCATTTCAGTTGTAAAAAAATAGCGACCCTTTAAAAAAGGTCGCCATTATTAAGTTTGATTAAGGCATTCGGATGATAAATGCCTCCAATCATAGCCGCACCACCAAAATTCAGTTTCTTCAGATAGGGTATCTTGTCGAAGGTCACTCCACCCAAGGCGATGACTTTCCCGTCGATGATGCCCATAGCCGAAGCTTCCAGCAACTCTTCCTTCGTGAACCCCGAACGATACCCGACTTTCGATATGCTGTCGAAGATAGGACTGAGAAAGACGTAATCGTATTCCTCCTTGTATCGCTGGACTTCTTCCAACGAATGGCAAGAACGGGTCCGATACCCTTTGTAGTCATGCGGTAGGGAAGGTACATTCTTGTTCACATGAATACCTTTCAACGAGAACTCTTCGTACAGCTCGGGATAATCGTGGACGATGATTTTCGCCCTTTGCTCCGGAGTCAATGCTTCCAGTACTTTCCGACATGCGTGAATGTCAGACTCGGGTTTCCTGAGGTGAATCGTATCGATGCCTTTTGCCAGTAAGGCCTTGATTAGATAGACATCTTCATCCATCAACTTAGGCGATGTGATGGCTATGATTCTCATTTCTTCAATGCCTCAATGATGAGGTCTGCCACTTTCTTACCGGAGAGGAGCATACCACCGAAGATAGGTCCCATACGGGGAGTACCGCTTACAGCAGAAGCCGCCATGCCGCAAACATAGAGACCCGGATAAATCTCCTTCGTGCCGTTGACCACTTCTTCTTCGCCGGCTATCACATCCAATGAGCGCTCACCGATGACATCGCCTGTATCTGTTGCGAGACGGATGCCATTCTTACGGGCTACCGTGCGGCACATTTCGCTGTCATGTCCGGTTCCGTCAATGACACATTTCGCCAGGATGTTGAGCGGGTCTACATGCATGCCTTCTCTTAAAACGGGAGTCCAGTTGACCACGACACCACTGACTACATCGTTCTTGAAGATGACGTCTTCCACCGAATAGCAGTTGAAGATGGTAGCTCCTGCATGAACGGCTTTGTACAGCAAGGCCGAGGTGCTTTCCACCGAGTCCATTACATACAGATGGTCATCATACTTCTCATAGTTGATGTCGAACTCTTTAATGATATGAAGTGCTTCTTCTTGGACTACGATTTGGTTGAACATCATGGCACCACCCCACATACCACCACCGGGTGAAAGCTTTCTGTCAAACTGGGCAACTTTCAATCCGGCTTTGGCAAGGTAATAAGCCGCTACAATACCGGAAGGACCACCGCCCACAATGGCTACATCCAAGTCCAGGTTTCTTTCCAACTTCTTGAAATAGGTACTGATAATACCTTGAGATACATTTCTTTCAATCATGATTTTTATATTTAGGAGTTTAATAATAGATTGTTGATTTCTTTCATTTCTTCCACCGGATTCTTCGCCCGAAGAATACTACCACTTAGCGCAATACCGTGCACACCATCCGCCATCAGTTCCGGTATGTCTTCCTTCCCGATACCCCCGATAGCCACCAATGGAATGCGGATACCAGCTTTTTCCATTCCCTGAAGGATGTTCCGATAACCTTCATGGCCGAGAATAGGAGAGAGGTTTTTCTTGGTCGAAGTAAACCGGTAAGGACCACAACCGAAATAATCGGGAGTCGCTGATTGCAACGTAGCCCGAACATCCTTTAATGAATTGACCGTTCCTCCGATGATAAAGGAATCTCCCAATAGTCGACGGGCTTCTGTGATAGGCATGTCGTTCTTGCCCAGGTGTACCCCATCCGCCTTTATTTTCTTGACTAATGAAACATGGTCATCAATGATGAAGGTAGCTCCATAGTCCTTGCACATCTTCTGTACGATGAGAGCGGTCTCTTCCAAAGTTGAGGCATCGGCATCCTTCATCCGAAGCTGAATCCATCGGCAACCACCTTCCAGGGCGATGCGTGCCGAATCCACATAGGAGTATTTCTCCGTGAAATGCGTGATAAACTGCAATCGGGAATTATGGGTTAACATAGACTTGCATTTTTAAAGGGTTAAAGCCATGGTTCACAGGACCAAAACCTTGTCCGATTTCGATATCGGAACCGGAGCGGATGGCTTCTGTGATGAATTTCTTAGCGGCTGTTATCGCTTCTTCCAACTTATGTCCTCTTGACAAATAAGCGGTAATGGCAGAAGAAAGGGTACAACCGGTACCATGAATGTTTCGGGTAGGAATGGACTCGGACGAGAACAACGAAGATTGAATACCATTGACTGATGGGGTGAATAGAATGTCTGTCTTGATGTCCCCTTCTTCGTGTCCTCCTTTCAGCAGAATGGCCTTGGCACCACCGTCCAACAGATACTTGGCTGCCTTTTCTTTTTCTTCGTAGGTAGAAAGCGGCAGTTCGGTAAGGGCTTCCATTTCCGGAAGGTTGGGAGTGATGAGCATGGCCATCGGGAGAAGTTTTTGCTTCACCATGTCTTGTGCTTCGACAGACAATAGACGATGCCCGCTGCTCGATACCATGACAGGGTCAAGGACAATCGAAAGTGAATACTTGCTGAGTGCCTCGGCTACGGCAAGCACGATTTCGGCATTCGACAGCATGCCGATTTTGACAAACGAAGGATGAAGGTCGTCTATCACCGCCGTAATCTGGTCGTACACCATTTCGGGAGGGATAGGGCATTGGGCATGTACGCCTAGTGTGTTTTGGGCGGTAATGGCCGTGATGGCCGTTGCTCCATACACCCCAAGGGCAGAGAATGTTTTGAGGTCGGCTTGTATTCCGGCTCCACCCGATGAGTCAGAACCGGCAATCGACAATACAATTGGATAAGTTTTTTTCGGATTCATACCACTATTTTTATTACTATTCGCTCAAAATAGTGGTACGGTATGTGTAATAAATCCCTATAAAAGGGGAGGTACCAAAACGTAGACTCCAAACTTCCAGCGTCAGCATTATCTGTACTGGTGCAATGTGTATAATCTCAGCCACGGTAGCCTGAAGGCATTACCGGACACCACCATTCGAGTTCGGTTGCAAAGGTAATGAAAAAACTGAAAGTTGGATGTTTGGAGAACGGTTTTTTTTTTGCAAGGTTACGCCAACGTGTCAATCAGGCTTTTCACCAGAAACCACAAGACAGGAACGAGCAAGGAAGGTAGCATATTCAGTGTCTTGCAATCTTTCAGCTTGAGCAGAGAGAGTCCCGAGGCGACAATCATCAGCCCTCCGACAATCAGCAATTCCGCCATGAGTGCTTCACTGATAGCAGTGCTTGATATCTTCGCTATCAGATAGAACATGCCTTGCCAACAGAAGAGTACGGGTGCGGCCAATATCATCCAGATACCGTAAGTGCTGGCAAAGACGGCGGATGTTACCAAGTCGAGTGTCGCATTGGTGTAGAGGAAGGTGTTGTCTCCCTTCAGCGCACTGATGACCGGTCCGAGCATGGCAAGCGGGCCGATGCAATAGAGCAGAATGGCCGTGGACAGCCCGTCGGCAAGGTTGCTGTTCTTATTGCTTTTTGAGCGTTTGTTGATGAGATTGGCGAATCGTCCGTCGAGGTTCAGTGCGGTACCGACCACACTCCCTATGGCAATTGATACAATGAACAGTACCGGATATTCGCTCTTGCTGAAATTGCTGATTACGGCATTCAGACCGATGCCCAGGCAGGCCAATCCCAATCCTGTATACAGTGTTTCCTTATATTTCTCCTTGATTCCCCGGTTCATCGCAGCGCCTGCTATACTGCCTACGATGATGGTGCAAGTGTTTACTATGGTTCCTATCATCTTTTTCTAATTGGATTGTTTGTTTAATTTATTGATGGGGCGCAAATTTATGAAACAAATTGGACTTGGCAAAATCGTTCGTTTTTAGTTTTGTTCTTTAGAACCATTCAAAAGCCAAAGGTTTGATCTGTCGTGAGGATTTGAACAAAAACTGCCTTCAGCTTGTCTTCATTTGATATCCAACAGCCACTTCCAAATCTGAATTACTTCTATCGTACCGAAATCATCGACGATGGTAGTCTCCTTTTCGTAAGTTAATACATCTCTCGCTTTTGGGGGATATACTCAATGAAAAATCGTCCAAAAATAGTTCTGTTTGCTGATTTTTGGGTAATTTTGTGCCGAAATGGAATGGTAATTGCAAATGGATTACAACTTCTTCATACTGACTGTCAATTCGTCCAGCATCATCATCCTGATGGTGCTGGCGATTATTTTGCTTACCGCTACCCGTTTTCGCGGAGAGAACGGATATGCGGCGGCTATCATTGTGCTACCCAACGTTCCTGTCTATCT
>JAFTTU010000072.1 GCA_017466635.1 Bacteroides sp. | reverse complement strand
TGTTCCGGAGAAGTCGATGGAGCGGCTGTATAGGTTCCGTCCGGCTTCTTCCAAAGGTAATCCACGGCAAATTGGGCACTGGTCTTGATGAGTTCGTAACCGGTTTCCTTCAGGAACTGTTTGTCACGGGTATAGTCGTAATAATCCCATACGTGGGTAGCGAGCCACGGACCTGCCATCGGGTTGAAGTTCCACGACATGTTCTCGCTTTCCAGTGGAGTGGTAAAGCCGAAGATATTGCCTGAAATGGAAGCGGTCCAGCCTTTGGCACCGAAGTAAGCCTGAGCCGTCTTTTCACCCGGCTTTACCAAGGTCTTGATGAAGTCAATCAAAGGCAAGGTACATTCCGCCAAGTTGGTGGAACCTGCCGGCCAGTAGTTCATCTGCACGTTGATGTTGTTGTGATAGTCCACACGCCACGGACCGTCCACATTGTTGTGCCAGATACCTTGTAAGTTGGCAGGAAGGTTACCCGGACGGGAGCTGGCAATCAGCAGATAGCGGCCGAACTGGTAATACAATTCTTCCAGATGATGGTCTGCCTGTCCCTTGCGGTAGTTCTGGAGGCGTTGTGGGGTAGGGATGTCCTTGTCCTTGTCACCACCGTTCAGTGACAATGAAACACGGTTGAACAAGGAGGCATAGTCCTTGTAATGCGCATCGAACAAAGCTTCGTACCCCATCGCTACGGCATCCTTCATCCATGCTGCAGTAGTTTCCGATGGATTCACGCCAACGTATGTCTTCGGGTCATTGAAGTCCGGGTTGAAGTTGATGAGGTAGTCTGTATCGGCTGTTACCAGGAACACCACTTCGTCCGCACCGTTTACGGTCAGTTTCCCGTTCTGGTTGGAGAGCGTACCGCCCTTATGGGTCGCATGGATGCGTACGGCATACTCCATTTGGTTGTTGTCCAGACGGGCTTTCCATACCAGTCCGTTGCTGCCGTCAGCTTCCATTTTTCCGGTAGATACCGGGTTCGGTTCGTAGCTGAATACCAGATTCTGCTTACCGGCCTTGTCGGCTTTGAAGCGGATGGCCATTACATTGTTCGGGTAGGAGATGAAGTAGTTTCGCTCGTAAGCTACACCGTCCTTGTTGAACTGTACCACGGCGAGTGCCGAGTCCAGCGAAAGGATGCGCTTGTAGTCGCTCATGCCGATGGTGCTCAGTCCTGTTTCCACATAGAATTCTCCCATGGTGGTGAAATTACCGAAGCGGAACGGCTTTTCCTTCCACGATTCGTAGGGCACGTTGCTGTTGAAGTTCTTCTGTGTCAAGAGAGTTGCCTTTTCTTCGTCTCCATCGATGAAGGCTTGACGGATTTCATCCAATATATGGGCCGATTGCTTGTTCACGTCCCAATAGGCTTTCGGACCTGCCGAGGTGTTCGGACCGCCACGCCACAAGGTCTTTTCGTTGAAGGTGATTCGTTCGGCTTCTACCGAGCCCATGATGTTGGCTCCCAAGCTACCGTTGCCGATAGGGAGGGATTGCGATTCCCAGTCGGTATCCGGGTTTTGGGCTGTGTCACCTGCCGATTCCGGCTTGTTCTCACCCTTCCACATCTCCGGTGTGTTGCCGAACCAGATAGCCTTGTGCTCCAGCGTAATCGGCTTGTTGAACCAGATGGAGAGGCCACGGGTGTAATCGGTGGCATGTACGGAGAGTGCCAGACATGCCATGATGGCTGTTTGATAAATCTTTTTCATACTATTATTCGGTTAAGTTGATCTTCCTGTTCATTTTCACTTGTTCCTTCTCGTTGTCAAGTACTTTCTGTATCAATGCGTAACTTCCTGTTTCTACCTTGCCTTTCACCAGTTCCGGTATATTGAAGGAGTTCATGCATCCCTGATAGAAGTCACCTCTTTCCTGAGGGAGGACGAAAGGCTTTCCTACGCTTCCGTCGGCACCGATGTAAGCGATGTAGGGGCGGGTATGCAGACCGTCAGTCCGTCGGCTGCTGAACACAATCCAACGTCCGTTGCTGCTCCAGCTATGATAGCTTTCCACGCTTGTACTGTTCAATGCATCCAGACTGACTAGTTTGTTCCCATCCTGCATATCCAGCATCCAGAGGTCGGCTTCCTGATGCCAGATGGGGAAAGTGGCATGGTCTGCCAAAGTCACCATCAGGAATCTTCCGTCCGGAGAAACGCGGGGGAAGGACACGCTCCTGTCCATCCTTTCCGCATGGAAAAGGGTATCTACCCGATTGCCGAATGTTCCGGTCTTTTCATCGAAGCTGATAGCGCAGAGATGGTACTTCAGTGCTTCGATGCTGTCTGGCAAGGCTTGCTTGCGTGCAGAACAGAAATACAGTGTCTTCCCGTCGGCGGAGAACGAAGGGAATGTCTCGAAACTCTCCTCTCCGAATGTCAGGGGAGTGGCAATGATTTCGTTCCGTTCCACGTCGTAGACCACCACGTCCGATGCCAGGTCCATGACTTCAATGCGGTTGGTGTGGTTCGTGTGGAAGAGCTGTTTGGTGTCGTTGACCGAAAAGGCTATATAGTTACCGCCCGGATGCCAATACGGATAGACCAATGCAGACATCGTCTGTTCCGTCCTGGTTTCCAGTTTCCGGATATTACCATCCTTCACCAGGATGGTGCCTGCATGCTTGGCACGCAAGTGGAACATCATTTTTCCCGGGTCCTGTACGCAGAAGGAATGGCAGTTCATGCAGTTCCGGTCGGTTTGTACATTCTCCAGGATGGCGGTTTCTTCGAAGTTCTCCAGATTCCGTTGATAGATGCCCATCTCGTTCCACAAGGTATATCCCGGAGGTATCAGGCGATAGGCCAGATAGGGGTCAATTTCTTCTTTTGCAAAACGGAAGGTGAATGGTCGGTAGGCAATCCACTTCCCGTTCTCCAGTCTGCAATGCTTCACTTCCACCGGTTTGTCTGGGGTTGCCCAGTCTTTCCATGCATCCAGCTCAGGGATAATGGCTCCGTCCTTGCATACGGCCGAGATGCTCTTCCCGTCGCATGTCAGCACCAGGGCTTCCTGCCCGTCTTCCGCATCGACAAAGAAATTGAGGGGAGCGATATTGGGAGGTACCACCATGTCTGAGTACTCCTCCACCAGAGGAGAGGGGGTATCGACCGACGAAAGGACTTTCACCTCTTGGCTGCAAGAGGCAAACAGGCCGACGGTCAATCCTAGAAACAGGAGATATAAACTATTCTTCATTGCATTAAACAAATATCAAGTAATACCATACTGTATGACCGAAGGAACGGTGCATTACATTCTTCAGATTCGGGTTTTGACGGTTTTGGGCATATTGACGCATGAACTGTGCATATTGCTCCTTCACTGCAGCCGTAACGTCATACTCTTCCACCTTGTCCGGTTGGTCCAGGGCCATGACCGCCTGTTGGAAAGACAAAGGAAGTGTCCTGTCCTTTCCCGTTCCATAGTGCTTGTCCAGGAAGAGCCGGAATCCTTTCAGGTCCTTGTTCATCAGGTAAGACAAACCCAGGTATTCCTTTGCCTGCCGGTTCTCCGGATTGACTTCGAGGATGTCCTGCAATTCGGGTGTCCAGCCATAGAACATGGCAAAGCGGTTCCGTTGGCTCAGGCTACGGCGTTTTTCGCCGAGTTCGGCATCCGCTTCTATTGCCTGGTCATTGAACAGGAACCGGCTGTATTTCTGTGCCCATTCCTTATGGAAGGTTGTTCGGGCTATCAACGAAAGATATTTTTCCGCTACCGCATGATGTCCGAAGATCAGGTTGGTCTTTACCAGGCGTTTCATGGTCTGTATTCCCATGGACTGTGGAAAAGTCACCTGTGCTTCAAAGGCATGTTGCTGGGCTTCGGCGATACAGCCCACGGTGTAATGGATGTCACTGGCCAACAGACGGACAGCCCCCGTAGAGTTGATCGTAGTCAACAACGAATTCATGCCTTTGGGATAATAATGAAAAGCGCGGTTGGCCAGTTCACCCTTGTTTGCCAAGGCCAGATTGGCGTAGTTCATGAAAAGGTAATTGTTCATCGGCTTGTCCGATACGAAGTCCAGGATGGCATCCCAGTCTTCCATATAGGCATGATGGTTCAGTCTCCAGATGTCCTGATTCGATGTGTTGCAGAAGTTTCCTGCCGTCTGTACGAGCAGGGCACTTGGTACCAACCATCCGGTGCAACAGACAATCCAGCTTGCCATGGGCTTTTTCATGGATACATGGGCCGTCAGGCGGGCAAGGAACGGAAGCAGCAATGTTGCCCCCCAAGTTCCCCAATGGTAGAAAGGCATTTCGGAAATGGATTCATAATAGCATGCAGGAGTCAGCAGGAATCCGAGGTCGACAACCACCCCAGTGAAATGAATCAAGGCGATTGTAGAAAGGTATACGGCTGACGGTGCTGCCAGGGTCATGAGCCAATTCTCTTTTTGGGCGAACAGAATGATACCTGCCGATACATAGACGCATGCTACCGCTCCCAGTCCCCATGTCACCACGGGAATTCCTGCGAGGAACAGCCAACTGCGGACAGAGGGTCTGCACAGGGAAACCAACCATAGCCCTGCCAAAGCTAATGCCATGGACAATGCTCCCCACCAGTAGAAGTTATGGTCGTAGAGTGACAGCAACTGACAGGCCGGTACTGCGGTAACCCATGGAATCCATGCTGACATGTCCTTTTCCGGACTCCGTAGCAGTCCTGCCATTGCCACGAACAGTAGAATGACCGGTACGGCAAAAGCGGCAGCACCCGTTATCTTTTCGTTGAAGAACTGGATACCCCATGTTCCCAACCAACGGCCGATGCCTCCCATCCGTTCCAGAAAAGGAACGAACCAGTCCCAATCGCCTACAAACAGGTTGGTATGTTCCAATTGGCACAATTGGTAAGGAATATGGAGGTGTATTTGCCAAATGGCCAGAGCCACAAACAGCAGGCTCATGCATACATTGAATCTTTTCATCGTCTTTATGAGAAAGAGGCTGTATCAAAATAGAAATCTCCCGTCATTTTGTTATCCTGAGCGTAGCGAAGGATCTGAACACATAAGCTTTATGCATTCAGATTCTTCACTTCGTTCAGAATGACACAACCAGATGTCGTTCCAATACTTTTTATTTTACTTAGCCAAGCTATAAACCACATCCATAATCTTCTGACCGATTTCATCGGCTGCTTCCATGGTCGAAGCTTCAGAATAAACACGGATAATCGGTTCTGTATTACTCTTGCGGAGGTGAACCCACTTGTCAGGGAAGTCAATCTTCACACCGTCGATGTCGTTCACTTCTTCGTCCTTATACATTTCCTTTACCTTTGCCAAGATAGCATCCACGTCTGTATCAGGAGTCAAGTCGATGCGGTTCTTTGCGATGAAGTAAGGAGGATAAGTGGCACGGAGTTCGCTTACGGTCTTTCCTTCGTGTGCCAAATGGCTCAAGAACAAAGCGATACCTACGAGAGCGTCACGACCGCAGTGGCTTTCCGGATAGATTACACCACCGTTACCTTCACCACCGATGACGGCATTGGTAGCACGAATCTTGGCAACCACGTTTACTTCACCTACAGCCGATGCGTTGTATTCGCAACCATACTTGCGTGTTACATCACGGAGAGCACGTGTAGAGCTGAGGTTAGAAACGGTATTACCCGGAGTATGCTTCAATACATAGTCTGCAACCGTTACCAATGTATATTCTTCACCGTACATCTTGCCGTCTTCGCAAATCATTGCCAATCGGTCAACGTCCGGGTCAACAACGAATGCTACATCGTAACCACCCTTTGCCATCAAGCCCATGATGTCGCCCAAGTTCTTTTCCAATGGTTCCGGATTGTGCTGGAAGTCGCCGGTCGGTTCGCAATAAAGACCTTCCACCTTTTCTACACCCAAGCGTTCCAACAGCTTCGGAAGGATCACACCACCTACCGAGTTCACGCAGTCGATAGCTACCTTGAACTTGGCGTTACGGATAGCTTCTACGTCTACTAACTTCAATGCCAATACAGCATCGATATGCTTGTCATCGTAAGTATTGTCTTCACGATAGCTTCCGAGGTTGTCGATGTCGGCATATTCGAATTCTTCAGCTGCAGCGATACGGAGCACTTCGTTACCTTCTTCAGCATTCAGGAATTCGCCATGTTCGTTCAGCAACTTCAAGGCGTTCCATTGACGTGGGTTGTGGCTGGCAGTCAAAATGATACCACCGCAAGCACCTTCCATGGTTACCGCCAATTCGGTAGTCGGAGTAGAAGCCAAACCGATGTTTACCACATCGAAGCCCATACCCATAAGAGTACCGCATACCACGTTCTTCACCATTTCGCCTGAGATACGAGCGTCACGGCCTACAATGATTTTGTTGCTCTTTACTGTAGTTGTCTTACGAATCAGCGTTGCGTAAGCTGATGTAAACTTTACAATGTCCAGCGGATTGAGGCCTTCACCTGCGTGGCCACCGATTGTTCCGCGAATACCGGAGATAGATTTGATTAATGTCATCTTGATTTATGATTTAAGATTTATGATTTATGATTTATTTTTTGTCAATACCATTATAGATAAATACGGATGAGGCCGGCATGGTAATGGTCAGCGGAGTGTCGATGTCAATCTTCTGACCGGTAGCCAAACCTGCCAATGCTTCCTGTTGGAACGCATCGCTCAGTGTGATGCTGGTCTTCACGTAAGCCGGGATGTCGAGGGCTTCGCGGAGAGTCAGCGTGATGCTCTGTTCTGATGCCGACGGGTTACGGAGTGTCAATACCGCCTTCTTCGCATTCCAAGCTGCCCAACCGTAGATGTTGGCCTTCTTGCCGTCCCATGGATTGCCGCCTACCCAGTGGATGTCAGGTAATACATCGGCATTGGCTTCCTGCCATGCGATACAGTCTGCCAAGTCCTTCCACAAGGCACCGCCGTTGATTTCGTTCATCAGCTTGTAGTCGTTGTAGAGTTCCACCATACCCGAACCGCAAGCGAAGGCACAACGCATTTCACGTACGATACCGTCATAGTCCATATCTTTCGATACGGCTCCCCAACGGGAGAGGATGAATCCGTGGGTCATCATCATGTTGATAGGACAGAGCGGGGAGTTCGGTACATAGTTTTGGTAAACCAGACGGTCACGGTAAGTAATCCAGCGTTCACGGTCGCTGCCCTGGTTGCCTATTTCCGAATA
>JAFTTU010000123.1 GCA_017466635.1 Bacteroides sp. | reverse complement strand
GGCGAGGCTTTCATCAAAAGTCCTCATAAGTCATTGAGCACCAGTGCTGCCATCATTATTTTCCCTCATTCGTTAGATTTTTCCAGAGATAATACTTATAATTCATAACTCATAATTCACGGCCTTCTTCATCGCCTCCAACAAAGCTTCCACTTCTTCCTCTTTCATGCCTTGAACTTATATAAAAACTCGATGAAAGGACGATTTTCGCCCATTTCATCGAGTTTTATGTTTCTATTTTCCGAGTGGCTGTCTTCAGATCCTTCGCTTCACTCAGGATGACACGGCTAATTCATTGCCTTATTGCAATTCCGCCAAGGCTTCCTTGATGCGACGCATGGCTTCCACGATGTTTTCGTCCGAAGTGGCATAGCTCATGCGGATGCATTCGGGAGCACCGAAGGAGGTTCCGCCTACACACGCTACATGGCCTACTTCCAACAAGTACATGGCGAGGTCTTCGGCATTGTGGATGGCATGATGGCCGGCTGACTTGCCAAAGAAGGCATCCACCTTCGGGAAGAGGTAGAACGCGCCTTGAGGGTGGTTCACTTCCATGCCCGGGATTTCTTTCGCCAGCTTCACGATGAGGTCACGACGACGTTCGAAGGCTTGACGCATTTCTTCTACCGGGGCTTGCGTACCGGTATAAGCAGCTTCGGCGGCTTTCTGTGATACCGAACAAGGACCGGAGGTGTATTGGCCCTGAAGCTTGTTGATGGCCTTTACTATCCATTCGGGACCGGCTACGAAACCGATTCTCCAGCCTGTCATGGCATACGCTTTGGATACACCGTTGACGATAATTACCCGTTCGCGTACATTCTCAAACTGGGCGATGCTTTCGTGACGGCCGATGTAGTTGATGTGCTCATAGATTTCGTCGGCAATGATGAACACTTGCGGATGCTTGGTCAATACTTCTGCCAACGCTTCCAATTCTTCCTTGCTATATACCGAACCGGTAGGATTCGATGGAGAACAAAGAATCAAGGCTTTGGTCTTGGGAGTAATAGCGGCTTCCAGTTGGGCAGGAGTAATCTTGAAGTCCTGGTCGATGCCGGCAGGAATGATGACGGGTGTACCGTCGGCCATCTTCACCATTTCCGGATAGCTTACCCAGTATGGAGCCGGAACGATGACTTCATCGCCTTCGTTCACCAATACCATGATGGCATTGCATACCGACTGCTTGGCTCCGTTGGCGCAAGAGATTTGTGCTGGGGTATAATCCAACCCATTCTCATTCTTCAACTTGGCAACGATGGCGTTACGCAAAGCCGGATATCCAGGAACCGGGGAGTATCTGGAAAAGTTGTCATCAATGGCTTGCTTGGCTGCTTCCTTGATGTGTTCCGGTGTGTTGAAATCGGGTTCACCAACACTCATGTTGATGACATCCACGCCTTGTGCCTTCAGCTCATTGCTCTTTTGCGACATGGCCAATGTAGCTGATGGCGACAAGCGGTTTAAACGTTCTGATAATTGTTTCATTTTTCTAATACCTATATTTGTTTTGTTTACTCTTTATCTATTTACCTTATTATATATATTTATTTAAAGTTCAGCGTATGACCCATCCGGGCTTTCTTGGTCATCAGATAACGTTCGTTGTATTCGTTCGGAGTGATTTCGATAGGAACGTTTTCGACTACCGAGAGCCCGTAAGATTCCAAACCGACGCGCTTGATAGGGTTGTTGGTAATCAATCGCATTTGGCTGATGCCGATGGTGCGGAGGATTTCAGCGCCTACGCCATAATCGCGTTCGTCGGCCTTGTGCCCCAAGCACAGGTTGGCATCTACGGTGTCCATACCGTTTTCCTGTAACTTGTAGGCTTTCATCTTTTCCATCAGTCCGATGCCTCGGCCTTCCTGGTTCAGGTATACCACTGCACCCTTTCCTTCCTTTTCAATCATCTGGAGTGCCTTGTGCAACTGGTCTCCGCAATCGCATCGCTTGGAGCCGAAGATGTCACCGGTCATACAAGAAGAATGCACGCGGACCAGAATTGGTTCATCCGGAGTGATTTCGCCCTTGATGATGGCTACGTGTTCCAGACCATTGCTCTTTTGGCGGAAAGGAATCAGGCGGAAGTGTCCGTATTCGGTCGGCATGTCTACTTCTACACCTTTTTCGACCAATGATTCCTGTTTCAGACGGTAGGCTATCAAGTCGCGGATGGCGATAATCTTGATACCGAACTTCTTAGACTTTTCGATGAGTTGAGGCATACGGGCCATGGTACCGTCTTCGTTCATGATTTCAATCAAGGCGCCACATGGCTGAAGGCCTGCCAGACGGGCAAGGTCTACCGCAGCTTCTGTATGTCCGGCACGCTTCAATACTCCCTTGTCCTGTGCATAGAGCGGGTTGATGTGGCCCGGTCTACCGAAAGTGGATGGGGTAGAAGTTGGGTCGGCCAATGCACGGATGGTAGCGGCACGGTCGTAGATGGATACGCCGGTGGAGCATCCTTCCAGCTTGTCTACCGTCACGGTGAACGGAGTACCCAGAATGGAGGTGTTGTTCCCCACTTGCTTGGGGAGGTCCAGCTCGGCACAACGCTGCATGGTGATAGGCACGCAAAGTACGCCACGTCCTTCCTTGAGCATGAAGTTCACATTTTCGGGCGTTATTTTCTCGGCGGCTATGATGAAGTCGCCTTCGTTTTCACGGTCTTCATCGTCTACCACGATGAGGAACTTGCCTTCACGGAAGTCGGCTATCGCTTCTTCGATTGTATTTAATTTAAATTCTTCCATAGTGTCAGATATCTAATGAGTTATTTGTAATTCGGTTTTGTATTTCAGTATTGGTCTGAATGATTCGCTTCAAATCCTTGTCCAACCGTCTTCCGAACAACCAGATGCGGAAGTAGAAGAACAGTCCCACCGGTACAACCAGCCCGAAGAGGTAGTTCAGCCAACGATGGTCGGAGGGGCTCTTGTGTGCCTGGGTCGATACTATCGGATAATTGTTCAGCAGGTTCAGTATAGGACCGTCCTTGCTATTGGAAAGCTCTTCGATGATATTGTCCATTCCTTCACCGATTTCGGCGATGGCGTTACTAGGCCCGTCGACAAAGAAGATGCGGTAATAGTTCGGTGCACTTCCCAGATTGTGGGTATCCAGATACTCCTGGCACTTGCCGGACAGGGTGGCCAATGCATCGGATACGTGTGGATAGTCCGGGTCCTTGATGATGACTTCTTTCTTGAATACATGGCGGGATGGACGCATGCCGAACAACCAACGGAAGAAGCTAAGGTAGACTTCGAGGTTGAATACCACCGAGTCCTTGTTGGACTTGTAGGTGAAGAAGGCGCCAATCGGTGCCAATACGATGGTACTCATCCATACCCCCAGGATGATGTTCATTTCACCGCTTCGTGCCACACGGGTAGAACCGGAGTCGATGATGTAGTACAAGACGAAGATGATGACCGAGATGACCACCGGCAATCCCAAACCACCCTTGCGGATGATGGCACCCAATGGTGCCCCGATGAAGAAGAAAATCAGACAACTGAGTGACAAGGTGATTTTCTTGTGCCAGTCGCTCTGATGGCGACGGATGTTCTTGTCTGCATCGCTCACCTGCATGTTCTTCACCTTCCAGTCGTTGGCCAATGTGCTGATTTGGTCGGAGGCAGCACGCAAGGCTTTCTCTTTTTCGGCCAGGGTATAGGCCTTGAACAAGCTGTCCGTGCTGATGATGGATGGAATCTTTCCTTCTGCCATGCGGGTAGAGTCCCGTTGGGTGATGGTGACTTCGCGGTAGGTGACACGCTTGATGTCATCGTACATGGCACGTCCGGTACTGTCCGCCTTGAAGGTCAAGGAGTCGATGGAAGCACTGATTTCGGCCATGTTCTTGGCATCGGAACGTTCTCCCAGGAATCCTCCGTCAATCATGTTGAACCCACCGTCGAATTCGATGATGATATGCTTTTCGCGGAACGTTTCCCTACGGTAAGGCACGTTCTTGGCAGAGATGCTTTGTGATTTCAGGTTCTCGAATTGCTCCCCATTATATAAATGTAGGAAGAGGTGCTGCTTGTCTTCGGTCATCTCCATGCTTCCTTCTGCCGCCCAGATGATGTGGGCATTCTCGAAACCGTCGGAGAAGTTGTAGATGAGCAGGTCCTTCATCATGCCGGTATCGCGGTCCTTCTTCTTGACGTAGATGTTGTACCCGTCAATGTCGCTATAGAATACGCCTTCCGGGATATCCAGTTCCGGCGAGGTCTGTTTCATGGATACCAACAAGGTCCAGAGCTTCATCTGTGCCTTCGGGGCGACAACGTTCTGGAAATAGAAGGACATTCCGCAAAGTATCAGGCAGAACAGGATGAGCGGACGGATAATCCGGAGCAAAGGAATCCCGGCTGCTTTCATGGAAAGAAGCTCGAACTTTTCCCCGAAGTTACCGAAAGTCATCAGTGCGGCCAACAGGATGGCCAAGGGGAGGGAAACCGGAATCAAAGTGAGCGCCGAATAAAAGAAGAATTGCGCCAAGACTCCAATTTCCAATCCTTTACCTACCAGTTCATCCACGTATCTCCAAAGGAATTGCATCATGAAAATGAAGAGGCAGATAAAGAATGTACCCGAAAAGAGTAACAGAAAGCTTTTCAGGACAAATATATCTAATTTTTTTATGCGTAGCTTCATGCTTTTATCATACACAACTTTTCAAGTTGCAAAAATAGCATAAAAAATGGAGAGCAAAGGTATGTTTTGACTATTTTTAGAAAATTATAGTCCACTGACGCGTTTTAGTTTTTCAATGTCAGAATCCCACAAATCCCTCAAGTCTTCCATTTCGTCCGGTTCGGCCCAGTCGGTTACTTCCAGCGTCAGGTCTTCGGTGAGCTCGTTGTACACGATTCTCAGTTCGAAGAAACTCTTACGTTCGGTATCGTCATGCCAACGGAAACGGATGAAGTTGTTGGTACGACAATTGATCATGTCGGCTTTTCGGACTTCTGTCTTTCCCCACTGGAAAGTGAATGTCTTGTCTTGCGCCGTTACCTTGTCGGCAAACCAAGTTTCCAATCCGGAGGGGGTGCTGATAATGTTCCAGATGATGTTTCCGGTACCTCCTTTCAGCATATATTCCATCTTAATTTTTTCTTTTCCCATGGTTGTTTTGTGTTTTTATGGTTTTCGACCCCAAAGTAATGGCTTTTTTATATACTATCCTAATATATTCGGGTATATTTTATCAGAAATAGCATCTTTCTTGTTGGGGCTTTATTTCCGAGAAAACAAAATGAGGAGAAAAAAGTTGTGAAAGAATTTGTGTAATTCAAAATAAGGTTCTATCTTTGCACCCGCAAATCAGAAATGATGGCGGGATAGCTCAGCTGGTTAGAGCGCATGATTCATAATCATGAGGTCCCCGGTTCAATCCCGGGTCCCGCTACCAAGAAGAAAGATTTTGCCGTTGGGTGGCTTCCACGCCTGGCGGTTTTTTAATGATGGCGGGATAGCTCAGCTGGTTAGAGCGCATGATTCATAATCATGAGGTCCCCGGTTCAATCCCGGGTCCCGCTACAAGAAAGACTCTTGAACAATGTGTTTGAGAGTCTTTTTTTTATGTCTTTACGTTATTTAACTAATAATATTCGTTTGGAAACGAAAATAATTAGTTCCTTTGCGGAAAAGAACGAAAGCTTATGAAGACATTAAGTGCTAGAGAAGAAGAAATCATGGGTTACTTTTGGGAAAAGGGCCCTTTGTTCGTGAGAGAAATCGTGGAATTCTATGAAGAACCCCGTCCACATTTCAATACCCTGTCTACCTTTGTGCGTGGATTGGAAGAGAAAGGTTATGTGAGTCATCGCACGTTCGGCAACTCGTATCAGTATTATGCGGTGGTTTCGCGGGAGGATTTCAAGAAGAAGACGCTGAAGGGAGTCATCAGCAAGTATTTCAATAATTCGTACTTGGGATTGGTCTCTTCGTTAGTGAAGGAAGAAGACATTTCGTTGGATGAGTTGAAGGACTTGATTCGCGAGGTGGAGAAGGCTAATAAATAAAGGTACACGCATATGGGAATCTTCTTTGTCTACATACTGAAAACATCCCTTTGCCTGGCGGTATTCTACTTGTTCTACCGGTTGTTGTTGAGCAAGGAGACCTTCCACCGGTTCAACCGATGGGCGCTCCTGGGTATGTTGTTGCTCTCTTGTGTGATTCCGTTGATAGAGGTTACTACCCACGAGGCGACGGACATGAGCCAGCCTTTCCTTTCGTTGGAAGAGATGCTGGTGATGGTAGAACCGGCTCCCGTGATGGAAGAAGTCTCGACTCCATTCCCGTGGAGGGCACTCTTGTTGCTGGTCTATCTGGTGGGTATCGGGTTTTTCTTTGTGCGACACTTGTGGTCGTTGGGAAGAATGCTCCGCTTGCTCCGTGCTTCGAAGAAAGAAAGCATGGAGGATGGCATTACGCTCTATATCCATGAGGACAAAAACGTGGCACCGTTCAGCTGGATGAACAACATTGCGATTTCGAAAGACGATTTGGAAGAGAGCGGCGATGCGGTGCTGACGCACGAACGGGCTCACATCCGGAACCGTCATTCGTGGGATTTGTTGTTGGCGGAAGGATGCATCTTCTTCCAATGGTTCAATCCGGCGGCATGGCTCTTGAAGCAGGAATTGCAGACCGTCCACGAATACGAAGCCGACGAATGGGTGATAGAAAACGGCATCGATGCTAAGACATATCAATTATTAATCATTAAAAAAGCCGTTGGCGCAAGGCTCTACTCTATTGCCAACAGCTTTAATCACAGTTCACTTAAAAAGCGTATCACTATGATGATCAAGAAAAAATCCAATCCATGGGCACGCTTGAAGTAT
>JAFTTU010000071.1 GCA_017466635.1 Bacteroides sp. | reverse complement strand
GAGCCATTGCGACATCATCTTGATTTCGCCCTTCGGAGTCTTCTTGCCCCATGGGTTAGGGAAGTCCTTGCCCATCATGATGACACCACCACGAGGACCGCGGAGAGTCTTGTGGGTAGTCGAAGTCACGATGTGAGCGTACTTCACCGGATTTTCGAGCAAGCCTGCTGCAATCAAACCTGCCGGATGAGCCATATCCACCAAGAAGATAGCACCTACCTTGTCGGCAATTTCACGCATGCGCTTGTAATCCCATTCACGAGAGTAAGCCGAACCACCACCGATAATCATCTTTGGTTTTTCGCGGAGAGCCACTTCTTCCATTTGGTCATAGTCTACGCGACCTGTTTCAGCGTTCAGGTTATATTCGCATGGAGTGTAGATGATACCCGATGTATTTACCAAAGAACCGTGGGAAAGGTGACCACCATGAGCCAGATTCAAGCCCATGAACTTGTCACCCGGATTCAATACAGCCAAGAAAACAGCTGCATTGGCTTGTGCACCTGAGTGAGGTTGTACGTTGGCCCATTCTGCACCGAAGATTTCCTTCAGACGGTCGATGGCGATACGTTCACTCTGGTCTACCACTTCACAACCGCCATAATAGCGCTTGCCTGGATAACCTTCGGCATATTTGTTGGTCATGCAAGAACCCATGGCTTGCATTACTTGGTCACTTACAAAGTTTTCAGAAGCAATCAATTCGATGCCTTTCAACTGGCGTTGATGTTCCTTTTCAATGATATCAAAAATCAATTCGTCTCTTTTCATATTCTTGACTTTTAAATGTGATTATTTCTTTTTCTTTTCTACCGACCATCCGAACTTGCCGATTTTCTTTCCCAATCCATAGTATCCTCCATGCAGATACACCAATGGGTCGGCATCGGAGAGTTCGAACTTTCCGGTCTCTTGGTTCATGTATTTTTCGTCGGCCTTCACGTTCAGCACATCGGCTATGAACATGTCGTGCGAGCCGAGTGAAACGATTTCCTTCACTCTACACTCGATGCACAAGGGCGATTCCTCGATGATGGGGGCACTGACCGCCTTGGCTTTTCCGGGGGTGAGCTTCATCTCCTCGAACTTGTTGTAGTCCTTTCCCGAACGCACTCCGCACCAGTCGGTGGCAAAAGCCATATCTTCGGTGGTGAGGTTGATGACGAACTCCATGTTCCGCTTGATGATGTCGTAGGAATGGCGTTCCGGACGTACCGAAATATAGCACATCGGAGGGTTGGAGCAGATGGTACCTGTCCAAGCCACGGTGATGATGTTGTATTCTTCTTCCGAACTTCCACAGCTCACCAGGACGGCAGGAAGCGGATAGATCATGGTTCCCGGTTTCCAGTCCTGTTTCATTGCAGCTTCAGTGTTTCCTTGTTCTGTTCCTTTTCGCAATAGTGGCATTTCAGCACGCCGTTTTCCTTGTCGATGACGTGGAAGATGGTGGCCATCGGCTCGTTGTTGGTGATGCACTTAGGGTTACCGCACTTCACGATTCCCTTCACCACATCCGGCATGATGACTTGTTTCTTTTCCACCACTTCGTAATCGCGGATGATGTTGAGCTGCACGTTCGGAGCTACCACCGAAAGGCGGCTGATTTCTTCGTCGCTGAAGAAGCGGTCGGCTACCTTGATGATGCCTTTCTTGCCCAATTTCTTGCTTGGCAGGTTATTGCCGATGGTGATGTTCAAGTCCGAATTCTTCAAGCCTAACAAGCTGACGATGGTGAACAGCTTGTCGGTAGGTATATGGTCGATAACGGTGCCGTTCTGTAAGGCGGCTACCTGCAGTTCTGCTACATTGTTTTTCATAACTTATAACTCATAACTTATAACTCATAACTCTTATTTCCCGTTTTCAATCACATCGTCCAACGTGATGCCCAATACATCGCACAGGATGGCCTGACGGGCGTAGAGACCGTTCTGGGCTTGTTGGAAATAGTATGCCTTCGGGTTTTCGTCCACATCGTAGGCGATTTCGTTCACACGTGGGAGCGGGTGGAGGATGCGTAAGTTAGGACGAGACTTTTTCAGCATTTCATTCCTTAATATATATACGTCCTTCACGCGTTCGTATTCCATCAGGTCGGTGAAGCGTTCGCGCTGTACACGGGTCATGTAGAGGATGTCGGCTTCGGCGATGACGTCTTCGTCGAATTCGGTATGTTCCACATACTTGATGCCATGTTCACGGCAATAGAGCTTGTATTCTTCCGGCATCTTCAGCTCTTCCGGAGCGATGAAATGGAAGGTCGGGTTGAAATGGCGCATGGCCATCAGGAGCGAGTGTACGGTACGTCCGTACTTCAAGTCGCCTACCATATATATATTCAGGTTTTCCAGTGTACCCTGAGTCTTGTAGATGGAATAGAGGTCCAGCATGGTCTGCGAAGGGTGTTGGTTGGAACCGTCGCCTGCATTCACAATAGGAGTGCCAGTCACTTCGCTGGCATAACGGGCGGCACCTTCCAGATAGTGGCGCATCACGATGATGTCGGCATAGTTGCTCACCATGATGATGGTATCTTTCAGGGTTTCTCCCTTCGATGAGCTGGTGGCCTTCGGGTCGGTAAATCCGATGACGCGGGCTCCCAGGCGGTTGGCTGCCGTCTCGAAACTCAATCGGGTACGGGTAGAAGGTTCAAAGAACAGAGTGGCCACTACCTTTCCGTCAAGAATCTTGCGGTTCGGTTTCTTTTCGAATTCTTTAGCCATTTCCAACAGATAGAGTATTTTCTCCTTGGAATGTTCGGCAATTGTTACTAAACTTCGGTTTTCCATATCAGAGTATGTTATTATGTTCACTTTCGAGTGTGTAAAGGTAATAAAAAATAATAAAAAGAAGAACGTTCGGCAGATATTTCGTTGAACTTTGTTAGAAACGGCGTCTATCTCAAAGATTTTCGTTATTTTTGCAGCGTTTAATCACATACGCAGGATATGAGAAAGACATTGATATTTACGCTTTGGGCGATTCTGTTGCTGGCCATTGCAGGGGTTGCCTTGATTTTTTCGGCGATAGCCAAGGGTAAGATTGGGTATGTGCCACCAATCGAAGAATTGGAAAATCCTAAATTGAAGTTTGCTACTCAAGTTATTTCAGATGATGGAGTGACGATGGGGACTTATTCGTTGGATAAGGATGCCAACCGAATCTATGTGGGTTACGAAGAGTTGTCTCCGCATTTGGTCAAAGCCCTGATTGCTACTGAGGACGAACGCTTTGCCGAACATTCGGGCATTGATGCACGTGCCTTGATGCGTGCCATTGTGAAGCGTGGTGTGTTGCAACAGGAGAGTGCCGGTGGGGGTAGTACCATCACTCAGCAGTTGGCAAAGCAACTTTATACAGAAGATTTGGCAGGTAGTTTTTGGGAACGATTGATGCAGAAACCCATCGAGTGGGTCATTGCAGTTAAGTTGGAACGCTACTATACTAAGGAAGAAATCCTGACCATGTACCTCAACAAGTTTGACTTCTTGTATAGTGCACATGGTATTAAGATGGCTGCAAATACCTATTTCTCAAAAGAGCCGAAGGATTTGAGCATCCTTGAGGCAGCTACCTTGGTGGGCATGTGCAAGAACCCGTCGTACTTCAATCCCCGCCGATTCAACGAGCGTGCCAAGGGACGTCGTAACGTGGTGTTGGGACAGATGGTCAGAGCCGGACATCTCTCTGAGGCTGAGGCCGATTCATTGATGAAGGAACCCCTCGAACTGAAGTACCGCAAGGTGGACCACAAGGAAGGTCTCGCCACTTATTTCCGTGAATACCTGCGTGGAGTGTTGAGAGCCAAGAAGCCCGTAAAGAGCGAATACCGCGGATGGCAAATGCAGAAGTATTATGAAGATTCCTTGGCTTGGGAGACCGACCCGCTCTATGGATGGTGCGCCAAGAACAAGAAAAAGGACGGTACTCCGTATAACCTCTACACCGATGGCTTGAAGATTTATACCACCATCGACTCGCGCATGCAGCGCTATGCCGAAGAGGCGGTACACGAACACATCGCCAAGAAGGGTGGCTTGCAGGACCGTTTCTTCCGTGCCAAGGCCAAGAAGAAAACCGCTCCTTTCACCAGCGAACTGACGGAAGAAGAGGTAAATGCCATCATGGACAAGGCCATGCGACTGACCGACCGCTATCGTGCCATGAAGAAAGCAGGCAAGAGCGAAGCCGAAATCCGCAAGGCATTCAACACGCCTCAGGAAATGACCGTCTTCACCTATCGTGGAGAACGCGATACCGTGATGACTCCGATGGATTCGCTCCGCTACTACAAGCACTTCCTCCGCACCGGATTCATGTCGATGGACCCGATTACGGGCTACGTGAAGGCATACGTGGGCGGTACCAACTATAACTACTTCCAGTACGACATGGCCAATGTAGGCCGTCGTCAGGTAGGTTCTACCATCAAGCCATACGTCTACACGCTGGCGATGGAAAACGGCTTCTCGCCTTGCGACATGACCCGTCACGTAGAGCAGACCTTGATTGACGAGAACGGTAAGCCTTGGAGCCCTCGCAATGCCAACAACAAGCGTTACGGCGAAATGGTGACCGTGAAGTGGGGCTTGGCCAATTCCGACAACTGGATTACGGCTTACCTCATGAGCAAGCTCAGTCCGTATCAGCTGAAGCGACTCATCCACTCGTTCGGCGTGAAGAACCAGCAGATTGACCCTGTGGTGTCGCTCTGCCTCGGTCCTTGCGAAATCTCAGTAGGCGAAATGGTGAGTGCCTATACCGCCTTTGCCAACCGTGGCATCCGTACCGCACCGCTCTTCGTGAGCCGCATCGAGGACAATGAAGGCAATGTGGTGGCGGAATTCACTCCTCACATGGAGGAAGTAATCAGCGAAGAAAGCGTGTACAAGATGCTCGTCATGCTCCGTGCCGTTATCAATGAAGGTACAGGCGGACGTGTGCGCCGTGTGTACAACATCACTGCCGATATGGGTGGCAAGACCGGTACTACGAACAACAACTCCGACGGTTGGTTCATGGGCTTCACACCGAACCTCGTGTCGGGCGTATGGGTAGGCGGTGAAGAACGCGACATCCACTTCGACAACATGCGCGACGGTCAGGGTGCCGAAATGGCGCTCCCGATTTGGGGTCTCTACATGAACAAGGTCTATGCTGACAAGTCATTGGGCTACTTGCAGACCGATACCTTCGCCATCCCGCACAATTTCGACCCGTGCAAGGACATCTTGTCGGACGATGAGGCTCCTGCCATCGAAGAGAAATCGGGGATTGACAATCTCTTTCAATAGAGTTATGAGTTATAAGTTATGAGTTATGAGTTGGCCTCCGGATGGTTCACTCATAACTCATAACTCAAAACTCAAAACTAATGAAAGTTGCGGGTTGCAAGTTGCGTTTTTCATGAAGCTTCGCAAAACTGAAAAGTGATTTCCATTGCAAGTTGCGGGTTGCAAGTTGCGTTTTTGGGGAGGCATGCAGAACTGATTGTAAAGATTCGTAAATATACAAAGAGAGCCGAGGCGCATAGCCCCGGCTTTTTTATTTACATCCCTAGGCACGAAGTCAAACCGAAAGTGGTTGCTACGGCAGTCAGAATCGTGATGACGATGTTGAGGATTTTTCCCCAGAGTGATTTGTTTTCCATAGTCTTTTGAGTTATGAGTTATGAGTTATAAGTTATGAGTTTATTTTGAGTTTTGAGTCCTAAGTTATGAGTTATGAGTGAACCATCCGGATGGCAACTCAGAACTCATAACTCAGAACTCATAACTCAGAACTCATAACTCAGAACTCATAACTCTTTACGCTGCTTCCTCCTCATCCTCTCCCGGCTTGCTCAAGTCCACGATGGTTTCACCCTTCTTCTGAGCGCGGAGCAAGGCAGCCTGGGCAGCACGTGACGCAACCAATCGGAATTCCATTCCCTGGAAGATGGTCTTCAGGTCGTCACCGGGGACGTACTGGATGGCAACACCGGTAATGTTGTCGGTAGTGAAATCCTCTGCGGTGATGGCTCCCTTGCTGTTGATTTGGAGGCGGAACTTGCCGAGTTCTCCGAAATCCACCTGCTTACCTGCCTTCAAGGCTGTAAACATGGATTCTACCGAAGCAATCAAGACCGCATACACATCGGCTGCATGGACGGTGGACTTGCTGGCTACTTCGCGGGAAAGTTCCTTGAGGGACATTTCTCCGTTGATTTGGGCTTTGGCGTAAGCCTTGTGAGGGTCGTTCTTCTCACGTGGGTTGGGCAACATGGCGATACTGTAATTGAGTGGCATAGGCTTTTTGATTTATGATTTATGATGTTTGATGTATGATGTTTTTGTGGTTTCGAAACACAATGCAAAGATAATACCTACATAATCCGCAATGTCCTGTTATGTCCTGCTATGTCCTTTTATGTCCTGATAAAGGTGAAAAAGATTTGTTTTTGCTTGTATCTATGGTCTTTATTTCGTATCTTTGTGTATGCCGATTATGTAGTACATAATCCCGACTCAGAACTCATAACTTAAAACTCAAAACCATGTTTAAAGTCCGTACTTACGGCAAGGCCGAACTGGCTTTGCTTTATCAGCCATTGAGCAAACCCGAAACCGCATGGAAGACCCTCTACCGATGGATAAACGGTTGTCCCATGCTGGTAGAAGAACTCCAGTCGATGAACTACAATCCGAGACGCCGCACGTTTCTGAAGCCGGAGGTGGAGGCGATTGTGAAGCATTTGGGTACGCCGTAACCGTAGGGGCGGGGTCAGCCCGCCCGTATACATCCACGAATTCCTATCCGCGTATTTCTATCCGCAAATCTCCATGCGGATGAGGACGAGGGTGTGTCGTAATGTATTTTAGGCACGGATTACACGGATTGCACGGATAAATTTAATGGATACATACACTAAAAACCGTGTTAATCCGTGTAATCCGTGCCTGAAAAAAGTGGATGCGTATTTTGACACATCCACCTACAAGAATCTGCTTACCCTTCTGCTTGCTTAAAAACGCCTGTATAATCGCTCATGACGCCCTCCGGTAGCTCATACGTTTTTGGACGATATTTTCGCCTCGTAGAGGACTGAAATGCGTAACGTGAAAGTTGCAAAGTTGCGGGTTGCAAAGTTGCGTTTTTCCAGGGGTTGCGGTTGCGCTTTTTAGGGTAGGGTTGCGCCTGTGGAAAACGCAACCCGCAACCCGCAACTTTCGTTGATTTTCCTTAGGCGTGCGTGGGCGCGTACGTGTACCTTATATATATAATATAAAAAATAAAAAAAAGAATATACCTATAGGGTTGCGTTTTGAGGGGGGAGGAGACACACCGAAAATACCCCAAAAACGCAACCCCGGGTTGCGGGTTGCAAGTTGCGTTTTCGGTGCTGCCGATGCATTTTCTACATGGATGATTTGTAAATTTAAAATAAATCACTATATTCGTACCGTAAAACTAAAAACGGAGGGAATTATGGAAAACAAGAAGAAACCGTTGAGCGAAGAGGAACTGGAACAAGTGACCGGTGGCATGATCGAAACCCTACTTACGCCTACCCCCATCTTCAAATGCAAGTTTTGTGGAGAAGAGTTTGACACGGCGGCAGAGCGTGACGAGCATCAAGCGAACTGCTCCGGCAAGGTTAGGATATTTTGATTGGCAAATAGGAGAAACGCAACTTGCAACCCGCAACTTTCAATGGAAATCGGTTTTATGAGATTGACTCTGCTAACGGGTAAGATGCTTGTTGTATAGAAAAAAAAGAAGTGGATGTGTATTTTGACACATCCACTTTTTTATAGCTTCTTACCCCATTTTACTTGATGTCAACCTTTGTCCAAATGCTGTCTGTGACCTGCAAGCCTACGGGTAGATAGTTCCCGTCCGAGTCGGTCAGTCCTATAGTATAACTGCAGGACGTTTTCATTCTTCCGTTGAATTGCTTGATGAGCGTACGGATGGTTTCCTCCCAAACGGCTAGTGCCGTAGCATCAAGTTTGTCTTCGGTGACAGCACCGATGGTCAGCGTCTCGTCCTTGAAAGCTGCATAGTTCACGTTGGTCATCAGCAGATTTTCCAGGTTTGTCCAGTTCTCAGTATCGGCATTGTCACCCAACGCACTGGGAGACGGTTTGTACTTCTCGAAGAAACGGTACACCGTAGGCATATCCTGTGTGAAAACCGTTTCGTTGCGGATGGTCTGATGCTTTTCGTTGAACGGGCTGTTGGCCACTTCGTGACACTTGAAATCTACCTTGGCATTCAGGGTGACTTTCTTTTCTCCCAGTCCGGTCTTGGTATTCCTCACGGCGAACGTAATCATTTGGCTGGTTGTGACTTCATCCTTGGCTATGGCGGGGATTTTTTCGGGATGGAATGTCCCGTTTACGCCCCAAGTGTTGTTTGTATAGATGTTGTCATAGTCGCACGTAAGCGAATAGGTCCATACGGGGATGTTCTTGTTGCTGGTATAGCTCACCGGCATTTCGCTTGCAACCGTTGTGAGGGTGGTAGTGGGAAGCGTGTAGTTGAAACTGAAACTTCCCGATACTCCTGCTTCCTTGTATCCCAAACCGACACCGACATTACCGCCCAATGACCAGTTGCCCGGGTAGTGTGTCGTACTGACTTCTCCGGCTTGGCTTATCGGGACAGGAGCGAGCAAATCCGTATTCTTGGTATCGACGAAACTGAAAAGCGAATCAACCGTGCTCAGGCTAAGTTCCACCTTGGGTCCCTCGTAGAAACCGCCCGTATATTTATAGTTGTAGGCTGCTTTTTCTTCGCTATACCAGTTCTCTATATAACTTAGATTGGCGGGGAAGATTTCATCAATCTTCACATCATACACGTCGAATTCGTTCTGTGTGTTGTATCCTGAGGTATACGAGAAAATCACTTTGGCGGTGACGGTAACTGTTGAATCATTATTGTAATAGGCGTCGCGCAGCATGGTCAGCGTCGTGAAGTGGGTGGCTACGTAGTAATTGATATCCCCGGCTGTGAGGCGCGAACGGAAGGCCGGATGTGCCTTGCTCTCTGCGCTGGAGTTTTCTTTCAGCCATTCGCAGATGTTTTCAGCCATTTGTCCCCAATGGAAGTCGTTTGGCGTGAATTCAGCAGTACGGTTTTCGTTGATGGAGGTTTGTTGGTCCTTGTCGTCCGTTTCGTAGCCTTCTACCCGATAGCTGAAAGTGGAAGGTAAGCGCTCAAATGTCATGCTGTTTCCATCGGCTTTTACGACTACGATGCTGTATCGGCTGTATCTTTCCAATGTCTGTGGGTCGATGGCTGATGCTTCATCACCACGTAACATGGTGTAGACGGCCAGTGCGTTCTGTGCCGGACGGATAAAGGCAACGGGTCTGTTCTGATTCCAAAGTTCTTTCAGCAGGAGGCGGCTGTTTTCGTCCTTCAGCAGTTGGTCGGCTCCGGCTTCCCCCATGATGATGATTTCTGCATCTTCGCTCAGCGAGGTCGAAATGTTTGGCATTCGTTTTTGGAGGAACTCCTTGACTTTGGCGTTTTCAGAATTCCATAGGGCGCAAATCTTTTTCGACAAGACCGTTTTTACCGTATCTGTAGTCGGTTGTATTACTTCCACTCCGGGAATGTCGTTGTCAACAGGAATATTGTCATCGTCGTTGCAGGCTATAGGTAGGCAGGTTGTCATCGCAAGAGTCATCCATAATGACCAATTCTTGATAGTTTTTGTCTTTTTCATGTTGATTTGTTTGAATTTATTATAAATATGATACAAATATAAACAAATGGGCTTTATGTGCTATTTCTTGTTATCCATTTTTAACAATATATTTGATTGGGAAAATGTCCGTTCCAAATCGTATGTTCTGAAATTTTCCGCACATTTGTAAAAACTCTTAAAAGACAACCTGCTCCTTTTCGGGTTCCAGGTTTAAAATTATATTGTTACCATTATATTTCTATTAAGAAGGGAGGTGATGAAAAACGCAACCCGCAACCCGCAACTTGCAATTGATTTCCCAAATACCAAATAAAGAAAACCTCTGTGTAAAAAATATCCTTGATAATAGCTAATGGCTCGATCATTTTTGTTATATTTGTAGAAACATCGAAAACATAAAGTTATCTATGAAAATTAAAAAATATATCATTAGATATTGGTGGTCGTTTCCAGTCTTGTTGGCTTTTTTTATACTGACTCTCTGTTTACTTTTTACCACTGTCCCGTCGATATTGGAAACGATTGTTTTCATATTGTTGTTTCTTACATTGCTTGCCCTTCCTGTTTCATGGATTATCTTGCTTGTCAACAGACAATGGTTGAAATGCCTCATGTCTTTGTTGGCTTCTGTATTGGTGGTTTTTGTCCTGTGGATTCCTTTTATATTTTTCGCCATGAGTGGACCGGATGGATTCGGAAGGGAACACCCTATTCCCGAAGGTTTGGAATATAATCTTCCTCTTTCTGCTGATTCAAATTTATCTATACCAATTGATAGTCTTGATACCGACACTTACCTTCAGGTGTGGACTGATTCCCAAGGAGGAATGTATATGTATGATTTGTATTATGCGGCATTACCTGCGGGTGAAATCTTTCTCCGATGTTACGAAGCTACAAAAAACATTCCGCTTTCCGAAGAAAGAATCCTCGCAGAAAGTCGTGTATCAATAAATCCAACCACTTCATTCTCAAAACTGGTCAGTAGAAAAAGGTTTACTATCTATGAAGGCGATTGGGAAGACTATTATGCAGCCCGAATTGAGGTTTGGCACCGAAATGCAGAGACCAAACAAGAGATGAAATTAACGGAAAAGATTTACCGTGTGGATGGGTGGATGAGATAGCACCAGATGGATTCCGAAAACGCAACCCGCAACCCGCAACTTTCATTGGAAATCGGTTTTATGAAATGGATTCTTAATCCATTTCTTTCAAAAAATCATCCAAACGGATAACGTAAACCGTAGGGAAAGGAATTGTCTCTAAAATTCGGAAGTGTGCATCTTCACTTACAATGTAATCAGCTCCAGCAGATATTGCACAATCTACAAATTTGTTATCATCCGGATCTTTTTCTATTAATCGAAAACGGTAATGTGGGTCCAAACGCCGAGTGTTGGGAGCTTTCAAAATAGCTTCCAAAACAATCTTTGCAGCCAAAGGCGACATTAGACGGCCGATGACTTCTTCATATTCTTCCAATATTTCAGAAGAAACACATAAATCGTATTCTCCGTTTATGAAACTATTCCATACAGGATAATAGTTACTTCTTCTTGAAATACTCTGTACCAAGCAGTTGGTATCGAGTACCACAACACGACGCTTCTTCATTGTCTGTAAGGAGTGCGATAATGAGTGTTACGCCATTCGTCCATTTTCTTCTCGTCGATGGTTCCATTGTCCCAAAGACGGTCGAGTTCCCGTTGAAGTCTGTCGTTCAAGAATTGAACGAGGACGGCTTTCAGGGCTTGCAAATCTTCGTCCGTCTGCATACAAGACATAACATCGAGTATTTCTCGTTGTGCAGGGTTAAAAACAACTCTTTCCATATATTTTCATTATTAGTGTATATTTGTGATACAAAGATACATTTTTTCTTTTATAACCAATTGATTGGTGGAAGGTTTTTCTTTTTGTTCCTCCGCATTTGGAATATTGATGCGAAAAAACGCAACTTGCAACCTGCAACTTTCATTGGAAATCGGTTTTGCATTCAGGATTATGAGCACAAAACTGATTGTCTAAAATCAGCGATAAAAATATTTATTTCTGCAAATTAACTGCTCGCAAGGAATGTCCATTTCTAAATAAATTCTATATTTGCAGAAACCAAAATCGTTGTGTGTTATGAAAACATTGATAGCATTGTTGGCTGTTGTATCTGTTGGTGTCTTTTTCTTATATTTCAGGAAGAATAGATTTTCGAAGAAAAAGAATGATGGAACGAACCAATCGTACATTTCGTTCATGCAGAAATTATGTGATGATGAGTTTGTTCCTACAATCGGCAATGCAGGTTATTATGAATTGGACAATAATCTGATTGTGTCAAGCCACCTGTACACTGAGAACGAAGGACTATGGAACGGCAAGGAGGTGGTACAGGTAAATGTCATGTGTGCTTCGCCGATTGAGGAACATTCAACTTTTTTGGAACGTTTGAAGAAGCATCTGGAAGAGTGGAGGGGAGACGCCACGTGTACGTGTCAGTTTGGCAAGACGGATGCTTATTTTGAATTGGACATACGAGTTCCATTGGATATTTCCGTCCTTCCGTCCATGTCTGTATTCTATGAAAAAATCATTGCTTTTCTTGCGGATGAATGTGGCTTGTCGGAGGTTGTACGTTATGTAAAGCTGCAAACGCTTGAAGATACATATTACTATGAGTTCGTGGGAATGCGTTTGAACCGCTTGGCCGTTTATTTTTCAGCCGACAATGTATGGTCATCGGATATGGAAGACATGCACGATACATTGGCGGATATCGACATCAACGATGCGGGGAATTCTGCTGCGTTCATTGCTTCCGAAGAATTTGAAGAAGCATACAAGTCTGTGGAATGTGACTCTTAGGACTATTTGGAAGGAATGTTAATGAAAACGCAACCCGCAACCCGCAACTTTCGACGGAAATAGTTTCTGAAAAAACTACCCCTTTTTTGTTGGCTGATTTCGGAAGATTATTACTAACTTTGCATGAAAAAAAAAAAACACTCCTGAAAAGGAATGGGTATATCCTGAACTTGGTTTCATGTCATGACACAGAGGAGTTACCAAGCATTACGGTACAAAGGTAGAAACTTTTTTGGGAAATACAATGAGATATCGGAAATTTATAAGGTTTTATTCTTATCAACGAATAAACAAATATTATCGGGCTACAGGATTGGAATTCAAGCTCCAAATTTAGAAATATAACAATTACATTGATTTTAAACGAGTCGCAATTAGCGATATTAAGAATCTACTATCATGAACGAATTGGAAGAAATAAGAAGCCGCATCCATTACATCCGTGGAAAACAGGTGATGCTTGATTTTGATTTAGCGGAACTTTATGGCGTTGAAACAAAGCAACTCAAACGGTCTGTCAGAAGAAACCTTGAAAGATTTCCCTCGGATTTTATGTTCGAACTAAATAATGAGGAACTTAACTCTCTGAAAATGAGTATGAGGTGTAATTTTGGCACCTCAAAACGAGGTGGTATGATGTATGCACCATTTGCTTTTACCGAACAAGGCGTAGCCATGCTTTCAAGTGTACTCCGAAGCGATACTGCCATCGAGGTAAATATACGCATAATGCGTGCCTTCGTTGCCGTTCGCCGTTATTTGGCTACACCGAAGTGCGAAAACTGTCAGTTGGAAGACAGAGTGAAAAGACTCGCTGACTACATTGAGGAAGTCCTTGCCGATCAAAACGATCAGAACGAGTATGTCAACCGCAAGCTTGCTGCTTTCGATAATGCCATTGCCATGCTGCAGGCTGCGGTCTTCAGTAATGAGACGGATGGGCAGGAAGAAAAATCGAAACGTGTTTTCAATCTCGAAGTGAAAGGCTTCAAGAAGAGGAGGTGATGAAAAACGCAACTTGCAACCCGCAACTTTCATCACTCACCAATATAGAAACAGACGGCCAAAAGCTGTCTGTTTTTTTTAAAATCTATCCCTCATTTGTTGGAAAATATCGGAAGATTATTACTAACTTTGCGGAAATGACTTAAAAAGAAAAGGAGGTGTAAAGATGGATGCTTGGGATAACAACACGATGCCTGCCGGACAGGCCGACAATGATGCTTTGATGGCGCAGATACGCGAATCGCTGCTTGCCAATTTGGGACAAACCATCGATGCGATATGCAAGGGAACCATGCAGCAGATGGCAAAGGCAAGCCGCATGTCGGCCGAAAATACCGTACTATGGGTAGTGGACCGAATCTGTCGGCAGACACTGGACCGTCATCCGGGAGATACGGACTTTGTCTACGAACAGGCGGACATCTTTGTCAATGCACTTTTCGGTCAGCCCAACGTCTCCTTGCAAGTGCTGCAACGCATCAACGACATGAAGGCCGAGGCACTCAAGACCCGTCAGCAGATGGAGCAGGAGGCGCATCTTCGGGATATAGAGCTGCGGAAGGCTGGAGGACAGCAGATGCAGAACGTGCAGAACCTCTTCGGAAGCAATTCCGTGAAGGGCGAGGGAAACATGAATGTAGGTGGTGGAAGCATAAGTATGTAGAGATATGAGTGAAATGAAGATTGAGAACCATTTTGCCCAAGGGGCAATCGTGAACAACGGACAGATGAATGTGGGTGGTGGTACCATCCATGTGCATGTACAGGGAAAAGAACACGTGGTGGAAGAGCAAGCCGAAAACGCAACTTGCAACCCGCAACCTGACAAGAAATCTATTTTGGAGTATGTCATGCGCCTGCACCCTGTCTATGTCCGCCAAGAGTGGCAGGACAAGTACGAGTGGCTGTGGAAGCAAATACTCGAACTGACTGCCGTGGCCGAAAAAATCTACGACAAGGGCAGGCAACAGAACACTACTTTCAACCGCAATTTGGTGGGGAACATCCTTCATTTGATGGCGGAGAAGAAGGTATTGGCCATCACTGCCAACGCCACGAAAATGGCGGAGGTGCTAGAGGGCGATGCGAATGCCTCTGTACGTGCCAAGCTGGGCGAGATGCCTTCGAGAGCAATTGAACAGGCTGTGGAAAGTCTGATAGGATGACATAATCAACAAAAATGTTGCATTTGTGTTATGGTTCCAATAAATATTGTATTTTTGCAATCAGTCAGGTTAAAGAATAAATATGAGTCCCAAGTTTAGAAAGGAAGAAGGATTTGTCTTTAAGATATATTCCAATGAAGAGGAACGGATGCATATCCACGTAGTAAAGGCAGAGAACGAAGCGAAGTTTTGGTTGGAACCCGTCATAGAATTGGCTGAAAACTTCGGATTCAACAGTAAAGAAATTAAGAAAATAACTAAAATGGTTGAAACATATGGAAACGAATTCAAAGAACAATTCGCAGCTCACATCGGTCGCCGTATTGATGATTAATTCTCAGGGAATGATGCTGAGTGTGCAAGGACAAGACTATTTTGTGTCCTACAATCGGGTTCCTTGGTTGCGCGATGCCCGTGTCAGTAGTGCACTGAATGTGCGGATGAGTGGTCCACGTGCTATTGAATGGCCGGAATTGGATGTGGATTTGGAAATTGAAAGTCTGAAACATCCGGAACGTTATCCGTTGGTGATAAAGCGTTCGCCTCTGGATACTGTAACTTTTTAGCTTTAAACACAACATTATTATCTTTTGAGATTATAACTATTTGATAATCAATACTCGAAAAGAAAGAAAGTTCCCGAAACTTTCTTTCTTTTTTTCTCTCCGTACATCTGCGTAAGTTTGCATCGTGAAACCAATAAAACTTATAGCATTATGTACAAACAAACCATCAACAACATCTCGTTGCAGCTCGTCATGCAACAGCCTCCAGTAGCCGACCGTCAGAAGAACCACCAAGGTGTGCTCTCGAAGCATCAGGACGGATACAAGTTCGAAGAAGCCGTGAAAATCAAGCGTCCGCGTCGCAATCCCAAGCTCTACGAGGGCGATTACGTGAGCCTCGTCCACCGAAGCGACGGGAAGTATGCCTGCAGCTTGAAGTACATCCGTCCCAAGGACGAGAACTTCGACCCGCTGGAAGTGGCCTTCCGCATGTATCTGGAACTGAACGACGCACTCCAAATCATCGGATAAGCTTATGGACCGGAAGAACAGAAACCAAATAGGGGGTGTGACGCTACAAGCGTCGGACCTCCCTCCGGCCATCCGCGTGTTCTGGGAGACGGCTCCCGAGCAGTTCCGCATCCCTGCCATTCTGACCGCCATCGTCTGTTATTGCGCCCTCGGAACAAGACTCCGCGCGAAGTATGTGTACGACATCGAACTGCATGCCCTCCTCGTCCAGCTCCTTGTCCTCGGCGAACCCGGAAGCGGAAAGTCGTTCACCCGTCCCATCGTGAAGCAGCTCATGCGGAAACTCAAGCTGAAGGACTTCGAGCAGAAGCGCATCGAGCAGGCGTATCAGGAACTGAAGAAGACGGCATCGAAGAACAAGCAGTTGCCCGAAGAACCGGTTACCGCCATCCGCAACCTGCAGACCATCACCCGTGCCAAGCTCGTGAAGCGTGCCGACATGTTCATCCGCAAGTATGGTGAACCGCTGGCTTTCTTCTTCTTCAACGAGGAGCTGGCCACGATGACGGAGAGCAACAAGCGTGCCTTTGCCGACCTCAACACGATGGACCGCTTGGCCTACGACCTCGGGGCGGAATTCGGGAGCGACTCGTTGAGCGAGGCCAGCTACAATGCGGATGTGGACATCATCTATTGTTCGCTCTTCTGCGGCACCCAGAACGCGCTGAACGAATACATCAACAAGCGTGCCATCGAGGGTGGTAACTGTACAAGAAAAATCGTTACATGCATCGACGAGGACCTCTTGGGCGAGGATGCTCCCCGTTTCCGTCCGCAGACCGCCGAAGAGAGAAGCATCGTGCAGCAGATGGTGGACAAGCTGATGGACGAGACCTATACCGACGAAGACCTTCTTCAGCCCATACACCAGGTGCCGATGGAGTGGATGGAATTCACCGTGAAGCGTTGGTGTCAGGAGCAGCGGCTGACGGTGCTGAAGACGGGTTCCAGGGCGCACAACTGTTTCTACAAGCGTTCGTCCGTATCGGCTTGGCGCATGGCTGTCCTGCTCTACCATCTGTGGGGCGAACAGGAGAATGCCCGTAGCAAGGTCATCCGTTTCTACCGCTTCATGGCCAAGTACATCCTCGACGGATTGTTGGCTCAGTGGGGTACCCGTTACGACGAGATGCACCGCATCGATGCCGAAGCAGGCACTTCGCAGCGTGTCACCCTCTTCGACCAGACGCCCGATGAGTTCACCTACGACCAGCTGAAGGAGCTTTGCGTCAAGCTGGGACTCGCTCCCGCCCGGAGTTTCCTCTCCAAGTGGAAGAAGGCCAAGCTCATCAGTCAGCCCGACCCGAAGTTGAAACGGTTTGTGAAGTTGGTGAAGTGATGGAAAAATACGAACTCGATAAACTCCGTGCCCTCCCCATCGAGGGAGTGGCCGGAAGACTCGGGCTGAAGGTAGAGAAGCACAAGGCGCTCTGTCCTTTCCACGACGACCGCCACCCGTCGCTCTCCTTCCACACGAAAAGAAATACGTACAAATGTTTCGTGTGCGATGCCCACGGAGGCCCTATCGACCTCTCGATGAGAATCACCGGGAAACCTTTCGTCGAAGCATGCCGATGGTTGGCCGACGAGCATAACGTCATCCTCACCGAATGGAAGCCTGCCGAGAAGCCACGGAAGGAATATCCGCCCGATGTGGAGTACCTCAGCCGACTGGTGGCGAATCCCGTGCTGAACGATGAAGCCCGAAGCTTCCTTTTCCGTCAGCGGAGGATTCATCCGGCGGTGGTGCGATGGATGGGCATCACGTCCATCTCCGTCGCTACCCCTTGCTGGAGGCACGGAAAACCCTACTACGATGCTCCCTCGCTGCTCTTTCCGTATCGCGACAGGAACGGCCAGCTGATGAACGTGCAGAGCCGTTATCTGGGGCGGAAGGAGGGAGTGCCGAGGTTCCGTTTCCCCAGTCGGTCGGAGTGCCGCATCTTCGGACTTCCCGTGTTGGAAAGGCTAGGGAAAGGCGAGGGGCTCTGGCTATCGGAAGGCGTGACGGACTGCCTCGCCTTGCTCTCGTCGGGAAGGAAAGCCATAGCCATCCCCGGAGCCACCCTCCTGAAGCCCGAGGACGTGAAGCTGCTGGCATCAGTCAAGGCCGAGAAAGGAACGGTATTCCACATCTTCCCCGACCAGGACGAAGCAGGAGAGAGGCTCTATCGAAGTTTAGTGCGTGCCGCCAACGACATCGGTGCCTGCCTCATCCGCGACGAGCTTCCCGAGGGCTGCAAGGACTTCGGACAATGGTGGGCCACCCAAATGTGAAAACGCAACTTGCAACCCGCAACTTTCATTAGTTATGAGTTATAAGTTATGAGTTATGAGTGAACCATCCGGATGGCAACTCAGAACTTAGAACTCAGAACTCATAACTCATAACTCAAAACTCATAACTCATAACTCAAAACTCATAACTTATAACTCATAACTCAAAACTCATGAGAGGACTCAGAAACAACAACCCGCTCAACATCCGTCGCACCGCCACCCGATGGCTAGGCGCAAGGATAGAGCAAACAGACAAATCATTCGTGCAGTTCACTTCGATGGCATACGGCTATCGGGCTGCCTGGAAAATCCTGCAAAGCTATTACGAACGCTTCTGCCAGCAAGGAAAACCATTTACGGTGCGGAACATCATCAGCCGATGGGCACCGCCCAACGAGAACGATACCGAAGCCTATATCATCAATGTCCTGAAGCTAGGAAGCCTGGGAGGAAAGGAAAAACTGCTGCCTCCGTCGAACGCATCGAGCTACGGAAGGCTCAGCCGACTGGTAGCTGCCATGACGTGCATCGAATGTGGCATCCGCATGCAGCAAGTAGACACCGAGGCCATCAGCCAAGGCTACCAACTCGCCTTTCCGGGCAATAAGGAAAAATTGGAGGAGTGGTTGAGAGGGGAGGATGAATATCGGGATTGGTAAAAACGCAACTTGCAACCCGCAACTTTCATTAGTTATGAGTTTTGAGTTATGAGTTCTGAGTCACCATCCGGATGGCTCACTCAAAAACTCATAACTTATAACTCATAACTCAAAAAACTCTTATTTGCAAGCACAGCGAGGCTTCAACTGCTTGAAGAAGTCGTTGCCCTTATCGTCTACCAAGATGAATGCCGGGAAGTTTTCTACGCGGATTTTCCATACGGCTTCCATGCCGAGTTCAGGATATTCCACACATTCGATGCTCTTGATGTTTTCCTGTGCGAGGAGAGCAGCCGGACCACCGATAGAACCGAGGTAGAAACCGCCATGCTTCTGACAAGCATCGGTCACCTGCTGTGAACGGTTACCCTTGGCAATCATAATCATAGAGCCGCCTGCAGCCTGGAATGGGTCTACGTACGGGTCCATACGCTGAGCAGTGGTCGGTCCCATCGAACCGCAAGGCATGCCGGCAGGAGTCTTGGCAGGACCAGCGTAGTATACCGGATGGTTCTTGAAATAGTCCGGCAAGCCAGCGCCTGATGTGAGGCGTTCGTACAACTTGGCGTGAGCGATGTCGCGGGCCACGATGATGGTACCGTTGAGGCTTACGCGGGTAGCCACCGGATACTTTGACAATTCCTTGCAAACTTCAGCAATCGGTTGGTCGAGGTCGATTTGGATAGCGTCGCCTTCGCCTGCCTGACGCAAGGCTTCCGGAATCAGTTCGTATGGAGCGTTGTCCATCTTTTCAATCCAGAGACCTTCCTTGTTGATTTTCGCCTTGATGTTACGGTCGGCCGAGCAGCTTACGCCCATACCTACCGGACAAGAACCGCCATGACGAGGCAAGCGTACCACGCGGATATCGTGGCAGATGTACTTACCGCCGAACTGAGCGCCCAAACCGATGTTGTGAGCTTCTTCGGTGAGAATCTTTTCCAATTCGATGTCGCGGAATGCACGGCCTGTTTCGTCGCCGGTAGTAGGCAAGTTGTCGTAGAAGTGGGTAGAAGCCAACTTCACGGTGAGCAAGTTTCGTTCCACACTGGTACCACCCACTACGAAAGCAATGTGGTAAGGAGGACAGGCAGCTGTACCGAGTGACTTGATTTTTTCAACGCAGAACGGGATGAGCTTTTCAGGATTCAGCAAAGCCTTGGTTTCCTGATAGAGGTAAGTCTTGTTGGCCGAACCACCGCCCTTGGCAATGAAGAGGAACTTGTATTCGTCGCCTTCTGTCGCTTCGATGTCAATCTGAGCCGGAAGGTTGCAACGGGTGTTCACTTCATCGTACATGGTGAGAGGAGCGTTCTGTGAGTAGCGGAGGTTTTCCTGGGTATAAACATTGTATACACCACGGGAGAGTGCTTCTTCGTCGCAGAAGTCAGTCCAGACGCGTTGTCCCTTTTCACCGTGGATGATGGCAGTACCTGTATCCTGGCAGATAGGCAATTGGCCCTTGCTTGCCACTTCGGCATTGCGGAGCATGGCAAGAGCCACGTACTTGTCGTTGTCTGAAGATTCAGGGTCGTTCAGAATCTTGGCCACTTGCTCATTGTGTGCACGGCGCATATGGAAAGAAACGTCATAGAAAGCTTGTTGAGTAAGTGTAGTAAGTGCTTCCTGCGATACCATGAGCACTTCCTTGCCGTTGAATTCAGCTACTGATACCCCTTCCTTGGTAAGGAGATAGTATTCTGTTTCGTCTTTGCCCGTCTGGAACATCGGGGCATACTTGAATTCGGGTGTTGTTGCCATACTATTATGTTTTTTAAAGTGATTAGACAATAATTCATCCTACAAAGGTATAGATTAAGTTTGAATTTCATCGATTGATTTTCGCTTTTTTTCAATAAATATTCAGTTTTTTTAAAAAAAGGCGGGAAAAGGCTTGCCCAATCTAAAAAAAGGCAGTATGTTTGCATCGTGTTACAAAAATCATATTAAATGCTATGGACAAAAAAACTATTGTAATTGGAGTTATTGGTGCCGATGCACATGCTGTAGGTAACAAGATTATCGATTTGACACTGACCAACTCAGGTTTTAATGTAGTAAACCTCGGTGTGATGGTTTCTCAGGAAGAATTCATCGATGCTGCAGTTGAAACTAATGCAGATGCTATCTTGGTGTCTTCTCTTTACGGTCACGGTGAAATCGACTGTATGGGCCTTCGTCAGAAATGTGATGAAGCTGGTTTGAAGGAAATACCTCTCTTCGTAGGTGGTAACCTTGTAGTAGGTAAGCAGAACTTCGACGATGTAAAACAGCGCTTCCTCTCTATGGGATTTGACTTCGTTTATCCGCCAAGCACTCCTATTGAAGAAACAATCATCGATTTGAAGAAAACATTGGGTATAGATTGATTCAATTCTAACTGACTATGAACATTTTGACGGTTGATGTAGGCAGTACCTATACCAAACTGACTGCAATCGACGGGGATCAAAGACGAATTCTGGGAACTTCTCAAGCTTTTACAACGATTGAGACAGACGTTATGCAGGGCTTTCAGGAAGCGTTCGACCGCTTGACTGAAGACCGTGAAGGCAATCTTTGTGCCGGTTTCAAGTATGATGAGCTGCTGGTGTGCAGTTCGGCAGCCGGTGGATTGAAGATGGTTGCCTTGGGCTTGGTTCCGGATCTTACAGCTAAGGCTGCGCGTACAGCAGCATCCAATGCGGGAGCAAAGGTGGCCAAGACTTTTGCTTACGAAATCAGCGGCACTGAACAACAGGAAATCTACGATATCAATCCGGATTTGGTTCTGCTCTGTGGCGGTACCGATGGTGGAAACAAGGAGGTCATCATCGCCAACGCCAAGCGCTTGGTGGCTATCGACCGTCCGTTTACGACCATTGTGGCTGGCAACAAGAGCGCTTCGGATGAAATCAAGGCCATCTTCGAAGAAGCAGGCAAGGATTTCGTGATTACTGAAAACGTGATGCCACAATTCAACAAGCTCAACATTGAGCCTGCACGCGACGCTATCCGACAACTTTTCATTTCACGCATTATCGAGGCGAAAGGCCTGAATATCCTTCAAGGCATGACACCTTATAAAATCATTCCGACTCCATTGGCGGTACTCCATGCTTGCGAACTCTTGAGCAAGGGTACTAAGACTCAGGCAGGTCGTGGTGATTTGTTGGCTGTTGATATAGGTGGTGCTACTACCGATGTCTATTCCATGGCATCCGGTGAGCCGACGGTGGACAATACCATGATGAAGGGACTGCCGGAACCTTGGATGAAGCGTACGGTAGAAGGCGACTTGGGTATGCGTTACAGCTTGACGCACGTCTATGAACAGATTCCTGGTGCAGGTCAGCCGGAAAATGAGTACATGCAGCAAGTAAAGGCTTGGGTGGATTTGTGTACAGCACATCCCGATACCTTGGCTGCTCCAGGTTCGGTAGAAGAAGGATTGGAAGAATTCTTGGGTCGTTCGGCCGTTTCGATGGCTGTAGAACGTCATTGTGGCCGTATAGCAGATGTGTTCACTCCGTTGGGGCTGATGCATACGTTGGAAGGAAAGGACTTGATGAATGTTCCTTGTGTCATAGGTATCGGTGGAGTGCTCCGTAACAGCCGCCGTCCGCAGGAAATCCTGAAGGGCTGCTTGTACGACTTCGTGCATCCGGAATGTACCAAGCCACGCAATCCGAAGTTCTACCTCGACCAGAAGTACATCTTTGCGTCCATGGGTCTCCTTCGGGCGATCAATCCAGAGTTGGCTTTCGAGCTGTTGGATAAGGAAACCGTAGAGTTAGCTTGACAACAACCGTATTATATAAATTATCAAAGAAAAAATTAAATCTGAATACATATGGATAGAGAATTAAAAAACCAGAGAATTCCTGATGACTTGTTCATGAAAGAACGTGCGGAAGTGCTTCAACAATGGCCTACCGGTCAGGATATTGATTTTCAGGAAGCAGTAGACTATCAGTTGTCTATTGAAAAGGAAAGACGCTTCGGTGAAAAATTGGCGAAAGCTGAAAAGGAAGGTATCACATTGGTTCAACCTCGTGCTGGTGTAGCTTTGTACCAGGAACAGATT